>JAUHYK010000151.1 GCA_030426465.1 Alphaproteobacteria bacterium | reverse complement strand
AAGATCTTGTGGTGGTCGGTGTTGAACCTTTCCGCGATGAGATCGGAATAGGTGAACTCATCGCCCTTCTCGCCATAGGCTTCTTCAAAGCCGATGGAAAAGGTCATCAGCCCTTCCTGACCTTCATTGGCGAGGAGCCCCACAAGCATGCTCGAATCGACGCCGCCGGACAGAAGCACGCCCACAGGGACGTCCGCCGTCATACGCCGCTTCACGGATTTGCGCAGCGCTTCGAGCACGAGATCGCGCCAGTCCTCGCGGCTGAGCCCCGCCATGGAAGCATCGCGTTCATAAGACGGCGACCAGTATTGGCGTTGTTTGCAATCGCCGTCCTTTGAGTATTCCGCGATGGTCGCCGGCGCCAATTTGCGCACGCCTTTGAGGATCGTGCGCGGCGGCGGCACGACCGCGTGAAAGGTCATATAGTTGTGCAGTGCTCCCCGGTCGATTTCCGTGTCGACGCCGCCGCCTGCGAGCAGCGCAGGCAATGTCGAGGCGAAACGCAGACCGCCCGGAAGCTCCGAATAATAAAGCGGCTTGATGCCGAAGCGGTCACGCGCGAGCGTAACGGCGCCGGTGTCGCGATTGGCGATGGCGAAGGCGAACATACCCTGAAAGCGTTCCACCGCCTCCGCCCCCCAGGCGTGGAAGGCTTTGAGAACGACTTCCGTGTCGCCCGTGGAGAAGAAGTCATAGCCCTTCTGGATGAGCTCTTCCCGCAGCTCCTTGTAATTGTAGATGCAGCCATTGAAGACGATCGCGAGCCCGAGACGCGCATCGACCATGGGCTGCGCGGCGTGATCCGATAAATCGATGATTTTCAGCCGGCGATGACCGAAGGCAACCGATCCTTGCGCGTAAACCCCGGATCCGTCGGGCCCGCGCGGCGCAATCGCTTTGGTCATGCGCGCTACAGCGTCATAGTCGGGGAATTGCTGATCAAATCGAATTTCGCCGGCGATGCCGCACATAGGTGGAAATTCTCCTTATCTTGGCTGCCTCACGCAGCGAATGGACTTTCGGATCTGGCGTCGCACGCAAGAATGGCCCAAAGCGCCCCGTATTACAAATTTCCGAGGCCAATTAAGGCGTTCGAGCACGCCTTTACCCCTCTTGGGAGAAGGAAATTTTGACAATTGCGCGCATCCGCGAATTCCGCACCGGCCTGCGCCCGCACTCTTTGCATGTCATGGCAATTTCGCCGGATAGAGCAATTCCCTGACGTCATATTGCTGCGCTCTGTTCACGCTATCCCTTCCAGAGAATCCACGCGCCCAAAACTACAAACAGCATTGCGCCGGCAATAAAAATAGCGCGCTCATGGCGCTCTATGAATTCGCGGGCGCGCGCGCCGATCAGCATCACAAGCCCCGCCAGCGCCATATATCTGACGCCGCGCGACAACGACACGGCGGCCAGAAAAACCGGCACGGAAACGCCTATCGCGCCGGCGGCGGCCGTGCCGACCTGAAATGGAAAGGGCGTCACGCCGACCAGAAACAAGGAGGTGAAGGCGTTGTTCTCAATATCAGCGCTTGCCTGTTCATATCGCCCTTCGACGCCGAGAACTCGAAAAAGCGGTTCCGCCACCGGTTCAAGCAGGAACGCGCCAACTCCATACATGAGCAGCCCGCCAAGAACATTGCCGACAAGCAGCCATAACGCGACAATCCAGGCGCGCGCATGACGCGCCGCCATCATCGGAATGAACAAGGGCTCCATGGGAAAAACAACAAAAGACCCCTCAAGGAAACCGAGCGCGCCGGCAGCAGGTCCAGTCCATCTCTTTTCCTTGGAAAGCGACTTCAACAATCCTGACATGGCAGACGCCCGCCTATAGACCGACGCGACGCGTTTTACACGCGCGCGGCGCGTGCGGGCGCAGAAGCTGGGCGCCTTGATCCAGCGCAAGTTTGGGTTGGGCCATCGCGGTCTCCAGAGATCAACATCAGAACATCTCCGCTGCGGCTTTGTTCCGACCGCTATGACCTGATCGGCGCGCCGGTAAAGCCGGAGGCCTCTAAGCATCAAAGCCTAAGACAACACGAAAAGAGCGCGGCGGTAAAAACCGCCCCGCTCTTTAGCATTTGCAGCCGCAGCAGCCTGCGCCGCTTCTACTACAGCACAATGGTGCGCCCGCCGGTCAGGAAGACACGGTGCTCCGCATGCCACTTCAACGCGCGGGACAGGACAGAGGCCTCGACTTCACGGCCGATCTCAACCATCGCTTCAGCGCTTGTTGCATGGGTCACCCGGCGAACGTCCTGTTCGATAATCGGCCCCTCGTCCAGATCTTCCGTCACATAATGCGCCGTCGCGCCTATCAGTTTCACACCGCGCTCGT
>JAUHYK010000109.1 GCA_030426465.1 Alphaproteobacteria bacterium | reverse complement strand
TCGGAAGATGGCTCAGGCAGTACAACACCGTGCGCCCGCATCAGGCCCTTGGCATGAGGCCGCCAGTCCCTGAGACTCTATCAGAAGTTGGCACATAGTTTTGGGGCTGGACATGCGAGCATATCCCCAGACCGGAGAAACACCTTCATCACCTCAGGGCTGGCTTCAAGCCTGTCCTGACGAACTTCATCCAGTGTCGTCTCAAACTTATGCGCAAAGCGCACCAGGTCATCGAGAGCGAAAGCGCCTGCGCCGCCTTTAATTGAGTGCGCGGCACGAAAAACGGCGTTGACGGTTTCAGCATCAGCGCTGCCGTCATTCATCGCCATTAAGCCGCTTTCGAGCTCTTCCAGAAGGTCTTCGCATTCAATGAAGAATGTCTGTTTTATCTCTTCCATCGGATCCATGAAAGATGCTCCTTAAGCAGCAATGCGACGAATAGCGGCGACCAGCTTTTCTTTATCAAAAGGTTTGACAATCCAGCCCGTAGCGCCAGCTTCACGCGCCTTCGTTTTCAACTCGACGCCGCTTTCTGTTGTTAAAACCAGAATGGGTATCGCGCGATATGAATCGTCCGCACGGACCCCTTTGATAAAGCCAAGCCCGTCCATGCGCGGCATATTCATGTCTGTAATGATGACATCTGGCTGGACATCCGGAAGCACTTCTAGTCCATGGACCCCGTCTTCTGCTACAGAAACATCGAAGCCTGCGTCTCTAAGAGCAAAAGTGAGCATGTCTCGCATCGTACGTGAATCGTCGACAGCTAAAATGGTCAAAGCCATTGTAGATCCCCTCCCGTTATAAGCGCATCCATCGGGGCCCCGAAATTCTCAAGGGATTGCGTAAAGGCCGATGATCGCCCAGAATATGCTAATTCAGTGTTGTCCGCGCGCCAGGTAACAGCCGCGGAGATGAGCACTTGCAAACACTGTGACCCAAGGTGTTCAACCTTTTCCGCGTCAATTGTGATTGGTTTTCCTCGCTGCTCTTTCAGCGTGGCGCATAGTGCGCTTGCGGCAGTTAGATCTAACCGTTCATCAAGAACAATCGTTTCGACAGATTGTTGATTGTTACCCACGCTGTTAGCCCCGCATTCTTTTTGTGTACTGACGTGAAGGCTTTACAGCCGGATCCGTAGCTATCTGAGTTTGTATCTAGTTAAGCGCACAAGCTTAAAATTTGGTGTGAAACGCACCTATCCACGGTCTTTCAAGTCGGCGCGTCATTTGGCGGTGAGCCGGAGTTGCTACATGCTAATATTGCGGAGCAATAAAGCATTAAGATTGGTAAACAGATACTTTTTGAAACAAGCATGGTTAGCCAAGCCGTAACCACACGAGGGACGTCAACGTTCCGTAAAGGCGCGATCTAGCGACCTCGATACGGGTTTCAGAATGTATTGCATCAACGTACGGGACTGTGTGACGATTTCCGCACGCACTTCCATGCCAGGGGAAAGTATGCGGGCGTAGCTGCCCTTGCCAATCTTTTGTTCATTCAGGGCAATATAAGCGATATAATAGGCTTTACCCGTGCGTTCATCCGTAAAACTGTCGGCGGAAATGTGTGAGACATCGCCAGAAAGCTTTCCATAGCGGTTAGGATCGAAAGTGGTCACGGTTATGCTCGTGGACTGCCCCGCGGATATATGGCCGATGTCCTTTGGGTCAATGCGGACTTCGGCAAAATACTCTGAACCTGTGGGGGTGATTTCGGCGATAACCCCGCCTGGACGAACAACATCTCCGCTTCCATCCACAAAAACGTCATTAACTACACCCGATACGGGCGCCCGTACGACAAGGCGGTCTGACCTGTCACGCGACGACATGAACGGCTTTTTTAATTCCGCGAGTTCCGCCAAAACAGTAGCGCGCTCTTCCGAAAGGCGGCTTTTATATTCTGCTTCAGCGCCAGCGCGATCCGCAGCGGCCGCATTCAACGAATCTCTAGCCTGATCCAGCCTCGTTCGCGCTACGATAGCCGCAGCGTCAGCGCTCGCTACATTCGATTTAGCCTGCAAATAGGTTTGTTTTGATGTAAAGCCTTCACCAATCAACTCATCCTGAATGGCAAGCTGCTCTCTTGCAAACTGGAGAAGGTCTGTATCTGCCTTTAATTCCGCTTCCGCTTTCGTTACTTCGGCTTTTGCTGAAGTTTCCCGGGAAACAAAAGTAGCCATAATCGCTTCATGTTGGGCAATATTTGCGTCATAGATAGATTGCTGTTCTTTGACTAGCATAGGCCAATCTTGGCGCCATTGCGTAAAATCAGGGCTGCGCAATTCCGCCTGAGCCGCCATACGGGCGGCGCGGATTTCAAGACTGGCTTGCCTGGCGGTGAGGCGGTCAAATTCTCCGCCGCTGCTTTCCGGGCGAAGCTTGGCCAGGGCTTGTTTCTCTGTAACTGTGTCGCCCGGCTTGACCAGAATCTCTTCAATGATACCGCCTTCAAAATGTGCGGCTTCGCGCGTGGACCCATAGGGCGCAATTTCACCTGTGGCGACGGATACTTCGCGTACATGAGCGATATTCGCCCATACCAGGAGAAGAATGAAGAGCCCGCTGATAATTGCCATGGTGGCTTTAGCAAGGTGCGGCGGTGCGCCTTCTTCCAGCTCTAAAGGAAGGGAGAGGCCATGCCGCTCACCGACTTTTTCCTGCCTTGTCGCCACTTGTATGGTTGGTTTACGCATAATCATACTCTGTTTTTCGCTACTCATGCCGCGAGAACTTTGGAAACAATGTCAGCCGGCGCGCCGATGTCGCGTACGACGCCCCGATCGAGCCAAACGACTTTGTCTGCTATCCGCATGTGGCTTGGCCGCTGCGTTGTCATAATAATCGTGCTGTTTTGACGTTTTTCTTCAATCAGAGAGAGCAAAGCCTGCTCGCCTGCGTGGTCGAGACTGACAGCGGGTTCATCCAGGATATAAATAGGGGCTTCCTTGATGAAAGCGCGAGCAAGATTGATCCTGCTTAGTAGAGGGTCCGGCCATGCTGAGCGCGCCATCGTAGTGCATCGTGTTTCAAGCCCCAGCTCGAGTGCGCCGCCAAAATACTGGTCGATTCCGAGACGTGATGCGATCGCCTCGATATCTTTATCCGTTGCGTCGGGCCGGGCGAGGCGAATATTTTGTGCGACAGTGCCATGGAAAAGATCAAGCGACTGCAGGCCGACACCAATGGCTTGACGCCATTCCCCGCGTTCAAGCTGGCGTAGGTCAAGCCCGTCTATGTAAATCGATCCGGCCTGTTGTTGATATAGGCCGAGAATAACGCGCAGCATAGTTGAGACGCCGGAACCACTGCGGCCATATAGGCATACAAGTTCACCTTGGCGTGCTTCGAAAGAAACGCTTCGAAGGGAGGGCTCGCGTTGACCGGCGTAGCGAAATGACACCTTGTCTACGATGATATGTCCCTTGAAACTCCGCGGTATTGATGGGCCCGCATTCGGTTCGCGATCAAGAGGCAGCCGAACCAGGCGGTTGATTTGTTGAAGGCTTTGAACAGTCTGGCCTAGCGTAAGGCCGGTAAGAAACAGATTGCGGATCGGCCCGAGGACTCTCCAAGATAAAGCCATCACAGCGATCAAGGCGCCGCCGGATAGGTTGCCGTCGATGACCATCGTGACACCGAAAGCAAGTACACCTACGCCAGCAAGTGCGACCATAGACTGTGAGAAGATTTGCAACAGAGAGTTTATCTGGCGAGCCTTCATGTTTGCCACGACAGATTCGGCCGATAGTTTGCGATGTCTGCGTAACCAGACATGCTCTGCCGCCAGATCGTTAATTGCTCTCTGGGAGGACACGGCTTCGACCATAAGGTTGTTGAGATGAGAGCGTGCTTCTCCGGATTTTTTTATTAATGCACCCGTCTTTGGGATGGCCCAGCATGCAACCAGAGCGTAAAGCGCTATCAAAGAAACGGGCGCCCATACGAGAGAGCCGCCTATAAAAGCAATGACGGCTATGAAAAGCGCGATGTAGGGAAGGTCGAAAACAGCGCTGGCAAGCGGCCCTGTGAATGCTTCATGCAAAGACGTCATCTGACGCAAACGGGTGAGCTGTGACCCGATTGGTGCATCTTCGGTATGTGACAAGGGCAAGTGAATCAGGTGGCTAAAAGCTGTTTCGTTGAGTTGTTCATCAAGCCGTGCGCCTAGGTAAGCTTGCAATTGAACACGAATTCTCCTGAGGAGGTAATCTGCGGCGATGATAATGGCGATACCTGCAGTGAGGCCAGCCAATACATCGTATGATTTAGCGGCAACCGCTTTGTCGTAGACTGACATCACATAGATTGGCGGGGCCAAAGCCAGGATGTTTATGATAAAACTGACATAAAAGATTTGCCGAATATGCGGAGAAAAAACAGACAAAAGCTGGTCTGTCCAGGAGCTTGATGACGGGCTTTGGGGCGTGTCTGGTTTTTCAATTTTTTCAGGGAAAATCGCCGTTGCGTGCACATCCTCGACATGGTGTGAGCTGCGCCCGCCTGTCGCCGGATCGAATATTACGATCTCACCATCACGACTTCGCTGTTCAGCCAACTTGACTGCGCCATTTCCGTATCGAAGAAAGCAAGGGAGGTATTCTGTTCTAAGGTTCTTTGATGAGGCTGGCTCTGCGGTGGTCGTGAAACCAAGGTGGAAGAGCATGGATCGGAAGGCCGCAACTGTAGACAACTCATCTGCATGAGGCATCGATTCGAATATGCGCCGAGGACCTTGCGCCCAGCCGGTGAGCTTAAGAAATTGCTCAAGCACAACCAGACAGTCAGTATCTGCTGCATGGGATTGCGTATCATCACGGCTGAATGCTGCACGCAGGCGCGCCTGTAGTAACCCAACAGGACTATGAGGAGACAGCATTTCTTGATTGGAAACGGCTGTATCAGCTTCCTCGACTGACGCGTTGTGTTTTTCTAGTGTTGTCATGAGGCAGTTATCTTTACTGCTGACGCTTCGCTGTCATGAACAAGCGTTCCATTTGAAATGCTGTATGTGTTGTCGGCAAGGCGAAGTAGGGAAGGCCGGTGAGTAGCAATGACCGTTGTTACCTTCCCTTTCAGTCGGCCTAAAGCTTCAATAAACCGTTGCTCGCCGGCGAGGTCCAGAAGGGTGTTGGCTTCGTCAAGCACGAGTACAGATGGGCGCATGCCGAGGGCGCGCGTCAACGTTATACGTTGAGCTGTAGGGGCTGGGATGTCATTTCCTGTAGCGCTTTTTAAAAGTGTATCGTAGCCGAGCGGCATGCGCATCACCTCGTCGTCCAGACCGGTAAACTTGGCCGCAAGAAGCGCTACTTTAACGGGTGTTTCCCCAAAAAGCGTAATGTTTTCAAGAATGCTGCCTCTGAAAATTACTGGAGAGAGCCCTACATATCTCACATGTCGACGCAATATGTTGGGGGCATCGGCGCCGCAGACATCTGCCCCGACACGGATTTCACCCTTTATGATAGGCGCGTCCTGTATGAGCGCTCTTAGTAAAGTTGACCGCCCACTTCCATCATCACCAGATATGGCGATGAATTCACCGGCTGCAATATCAAGATTTAAATTTGAAAATAAGGGTGCAGCGCCTTCATACTGTATTGTCAAGTTAGACAATTTGACGGGTTTTGGTTGAAACCGTTCCTGAAAACGATGAGGCTGCATGTTATGGGCGTCAGCGCAATCGAAAATCGATGTGATGCGGGTCCGCCTGTGCTGCGCTAGTTTGACTTCATTCCAGCTTGCAAGCGAGCGCATTAGAGGTTGTAGAAGCTGGGAAGACAGCAACATGCAACAGGCGAGAGCGCCAAGTGTTAAGCGCCCATTTAACACCAGTGCAGCACCACTCCCTACGATGACGACAGTGGATAGCGACGCATATGCATTGTTGTAGGTCTGTGCGGACCCTGTGAGCTTTATCATTCTTTGCGTGACTGTACTCGCGGCAGACTGCAGACGTTCGAAACGCCGCATAATTTGAGGCTCCATGGCACAGGCTTTGACTGTTTGAATCGCACGCAGAACCTCAATTACGAAGTCCTGTTTGCGTGCATCAAACTCTTCGCGCTCTGCTATTGCAGCGTTTAGCCACTGCGTTCCCCTAAAGGCGAGATAAGAAAACACTGCAAATAAACCGACAACAGCAGCGAAAACCCAACCGCCAATAAGGATAATAACCAGGGAGAAAATAGGAATGAAAAGAATATCAACCACAACGGTGCGTGACTGCGAGCAGTAGTGATTACCGAGGCCGTTTATCGCGTTCAACTGCTCAAGATGTTCACTCGTCGAAACCTTTCCAAACGCTGAAGGTCGTCCGGAAAGCATGGTTTGCATGGCTTTAGCAGTGAGATTGTGTGTAAACGCAGCCGCTGACCAATTTATGACAATTGAGCGCAGGTATTTGAGAACGCCATCGGTCACTACAGCGAAAACAAGTAGTAACAGCAACATTGTGAGTGTTGCATAAGCGGCGTTTGGCAAAACCCGGTCATATATCTGGAGGATGGTTAGGGGTAACGCCAATGAAAGAAGATTGATGACGCACGATGCTACATAGGTCGTACGACTCATTGGCGGCGGCAGCAGATCGCCGGCGCCGTTTTCGTTGTTGCTGAACAACTCGGTCGCGAATTCTCGCACTATCGAACGCATACTCGTTTATTCTACTTGTGACTGCGCAATTCAGCATTTGTTTATGGTTAAATCCTTTCGGAATGATTTTCCGAACGTAGAAAATCTTCAAAAAATTGCATTTTTTCAGCCTGTTAACCAACATGATAAGGGTCTGATTAAGCGTCACTACGTATCTTTGCGGGAGGTTAGCTACGAGTAGAGTATGACGATGGCAAAAGATCAGCCCGCAGCAGAAGTTGCAGATGAAAACAAACTGCATAACGAAGACCGCCATCGCATCGAAGATGCGGCTTTTGAAAATGATCGCGATGCACTGAAAAAAGCGCGCGATGAAGAAAAGGCGTCGCTGGAGAGCGGCGATAGCTCTGGGGATTACGCAAATTTACACTTTGGTGAACAAAATCTTAATGAATCGGAAAGGTTTGACGAAGGCCGCAGTGATGAGGCGCAAGTCGGGCCAACCGCTTCCCCAAAGCTTACGCCAGGCGTAGGCGCTCAGGATAAAACGGGCGTTGATTCCACAGGTTTTGAAGAACTGCCCCTTAATCGCGCACCATATTCCGTAGAGCTTTCCGAAAAGCTGCCTTTGGCGGATGAAACAACAGACGGTGAAGCCTTCCAAGACAGTATAGTTCCAGAGTTTGTTGAGACTGCAGGTAGCGCTGATGTAACCGAATCGCAACAACTGGCTAACGCAAGTGTTGAAGAACGCTCTTCCGATCGAACGCCGATGGCTCGCATGGTGAAGGAAGGTCGCGCGGCTACTGAGAATGGCGCTGAAGAGGATAGTCAAGATTCCGCTGGCGTTACACCGGAAGACACCCTTACGGGAGAAGGAGGCAACGCTGAGGAAATAGACGCGCCCGCTGTTAATCTTTCGCCTACGGATATCATCCTGCATGGCGGTAGTGCTTCTGAGAACTTGGCTGGCGCATTAGTCGCTCGCTTGTCAGCCAGCGATCCTGATGCGGGTGATACGTCGGTTTTCCGGCTTATTACAGATGAGTCCGGTCTTTTTGAGGTCGTAGGTGATATTCTTCAGCTAAAAGAAGGCGCCGCGTTTGATTACGAAGCGCAATCTTCATATGATATTACATTGGGCGTCACAGATAGTGCTGGAAATACGTTTGAAAAAATTGTTTCTATTAACGTTGAAAACGTAAATGAAGCACCGACCGATATTGGACTTTCTGCCTTCACTATTGCTGAAAATATAGATGGCGGCGTTGTCGGCGCTCTTTCTGTACTTGATCCTGATGTAGGGGAGAATTTCTCCTTTGCTGTTTCGGATAATCGATTTGAAGTCGTTGGAAATCAACTGAAACTTAAAGACGGCGTTGTGCTGGATGCTGAAACCACAGCGCCTTTTGATATTGCAGTCACCGCCACTGATTCCGGTGGCTTGAGCATTGACGGCGCTTTCACAATCAGCGTTCTTGATCAAAATGAAGCTCCGGTTATTGAGATCGTCCACGAAACTGGACTTCGCGCATCCTACTACAACATAGGGCATGCTCTTAGTGATCTGGATGAGGTGGACTTTAACGCCGAGCCGGATGCGCAGGGCGTTGTCGACAGCCTAAACTATATGGCGGGTCAAGAAGCGTTTTGGGATGGCGCGCCTGGAGACTATTTCGCCGCGAAGTATGAAGGCAATTTAGTTGTTAATGAAGGTGGATCCTACACCTTTAACATGGCAAGCGATGACGGCAGTATGCTATTCATTGATGGCGTTGCGGTTCTCGATAATGATGGTCTTCATGGCACTCGCACGCGAACCGTGACTGTGGATCTAGAGTCCGGCTCCCATGATGTCGAAATTCGTTACTTTGAAAACGGCGGTTCCCAGACATTGCAGCTTGCCTGGGCGGGCCCGGACACTGGCGGCGTAACCGAAGTGATCGGAGGCGATTCCTTCGAGTATGGCGCGTCTATTGATAACTTGAAACTTGATGATGATGTGGCTGGCGCTGTTGTGGCGCGCCTTTCGGTTTCAGACCCTGATATAGGCGATACGCATAGTTATTCCGTCAATGACGACCGCTTTGAAGTTATCGATGACGCCAGCGGAACATTTCTGAAATTGAAAGACGGCATCGCGATCGACTACGAGAGCGATACAGCACTGGACGTTGAAGTCACGGTCACGGATGCTGGCGGCGCCAGTAGTACGTTGAACTTTCCTATCACGATTGTTGACTCGAACCATGCTCCTTCAATTGAGCTCATAGGCGGGGAGGGGCTTCGGGCGTCCTATTACAATATTGGTCATTCCCTGAGCGATCTTGATCAGGTTGACTTTAATGCGGCGCCTGACGCCGAAGGTGTTGTTGACAGCTTAAACTACATGGCTGGTCAAGAGGCTTTCTGGGATGGGGCTCCCGGCGATTACTTCGCGGCTAAATATGAAGGTCAGCTTTTGGTTGAAGAGGGTGGTACTTACACCTTCGATATGGCTAGTGACGATGGCAGCATGCTGTTTATTGATGGCGTTGCAGTGCTGGATAATGACGGCCTTCACTCGACACGGACTCGAACGGTGAGCGTGGATTTAGACGCCGGTCCTCATGATATCGAAGTGCGTTATTTTGAAAATGGCGGTTCCCAGACACTACAGCTTTCTTGGTCAGGTCCAGACACCAATGGCGTAACGGAAGTTATCGGTGGTGACGCTTATCGCTTGCCTGGCTTTGAAGATACGGATCGTCTTGGCCTCACGGAGAATGCGGAAGGAGACATAGCTGCACATCTAACTATTTCTGATATCAACAATGACAGCGTATCAATCTCAGTAGACGATGAACGGTTTGAAGTCGTTGCAGATAGCGATGGCTATGTATTGAAGCTCAAAGACGGTATTGATGTAAACTACGAAACAGAGTCGGAAATTTCAGTAATAGTAACAGCAACAGACGCCCATGGTGAAAGTTCATTCCAATCATTCTCGATACCGGTTCTGAATGTTGATGAGTCGCCCGTAAACTTCACGCTTTCGGCTGATGAAAGGGTAGGGAGCTTATCGCTAAACCAGGATGGTGGGATTGATGATGTAGCAATTGCATCTGATCTTGTAGGATTTCCAACTGACGCCTTGACGGTTGAGGTCCGGTTCTCTTCAGACCAGGCCGATGTGGGTACTGGTACGCCGCTTTTTTCTTATGCCGCGAGTGACGGTTCAGACAATGAAGCGCTTATCTGGCTCGAGGGATCGAGCGGGAAGATGCATATCTTCCTCGCTGGACAGAAAATCAATACCGGCGTTCCGAATGCGTCTCTTCTTGATGGAGAAGAGCATCAGGTTTCTTTCACCTGGGACCAAGCCTCCAACGAACTTAAGGTTTATGTGGATGGAGACACGGTATTTGAATCTGCAATTAACATTCGCGATTTGAAAGCCGGCGGCACCCTGGTTTTCGGCCAGGAGCAAGACTCTGAAGGCGGCGGATTTGCAACAGATCAGGTTTTTGAGGGTGAAATCGCTGAGGTTCGTATTTTTGACTATGCGCGAAGCGAGGCCGAGATCGCCGACAATGCAGGCGCGTCTATCGCTGACCCTGAAACGGAACCCGGCCTCACCAATAATTGGGTTATGAATGAAGCGTCAGGCGGCGCTATTGAAGACCTCGTTGGAACCGATGACCTTCAGCTCGTCAATGGCGCTCATGTTGAAGGCGGCGTCATATTCGAAGCGCCGACGGTGCTGGAAAACAACCCCGGCGCTGTCGTGGGTGCTCTGTCTGCGACAGACCCAGACACAGGCGCGTCAATAGATGCTTTTGCCATTATCAACGACCCATCTGGAGCGTTTGAGATTGTTGGCAATGAAGTAAAACTCAAAGACGGCGTTTCACTGGATTACGAATCCCAGAATTCATATGAACTCACCATTGAGGCTACCGGACCGGACGGCGAGACGGCGCAACAGACTTTCACCGTTGCTGTCGCAAATCAAAATGAGGCGCCGATCGATTTTAATTTGGACCCAGTCTCTGCCGAAAAAGTATTGTCGCTCAATCAGGATGGCGGAGTCGATGATGCTGCTATTGCATCTGACCTTGCTGGCTTTCCGACTGACGCCTTGACAGTTGAGGTCCGGTTTTCTTCGAATCAGACCGATGTGGGTAATGGAACGCCGCTTTTCTCTTATTCAGCGAACGATGGATCCAACAATGAGGCTTTGTTGTTCATGGAAGGCGCCAGCGGGAACCTGCAAGTTTATCTTGCAGGGCAGAAAATCAATACAGGCGTGCCGAATGAGTCTTTACTCGATGGCGAAGAGCATCAGGTTTCTTTCACCTGGGATCAAGCATCGAATGAACTTCATGTTTATGTCGATGGCGACACAGCGTTCAGTACAACAGTAAATATCCGCGATTTGAAAGCAGGTGGCGCAGTTGCATTCGGGCAGGAACAAGACGCTGAAGTAGGCGGTTTTGATACGGCTCAGGTATTTGAAGGCGAGATCGCAGAGGTGCGGATTTTTGATTATGCGCGCAGCGATGCGGAGATCGCAGATCACAATGGCGCTCCAATCGGAGATCCCGAAACTGAACCCGGCCTAATCAATAATTGGCTCATGAATGCCGCGAACAATGGCGAGATACAGGATCTCGTCGGCGCGGACAATCTCACGCTAGTCAATGGGGCGAACGTCCAGAATAGCGCTAACTCCGACATTCCTGTCGTCTCAGAGAATGATCCCGGCGCCGTGGTTGGTGTTCTAAGCGCAAGTGATCCAGTTTCTGGCGAGCCGGTTTCAACCTTTGAAATCGTCAATGACCCGTCTGGATATTTCGAGCTTGTCGGAAATGAGCTTAAGCTAAAGGATGGCGTGACTCTCGACTATGAGGAGGCGCAGTCTTTTGAGGTCTCGATTGAGGCCGTTGGCGATAGCGGTGAATCAACGCCGATGACTGTAACCGTTCAGGTTGGCGACATTGCTGAACCAAATGAAATACCAGGCACGGAAGACGGCGATCGTCTTCGCGGCACTGACGGCGCGGATGTGATCACCGGCGGCGATGGCGATGACAATATTGGCGGCGGGGCCGGGGCTGATGAGCTTTACGGCGGAGCCGGAAACGACATTATCTAT
>JAUHYK010000016.1 GCA_030426465.1 Alphaproteobacteria bacterium | reverse complement strand
CATGGGCGCTGCGCTGTTATTGCCGCCTGTCGCGGGCCTCGCGATCTTTGCGATGCTCGGTCTTGGGCTTGCCGCGCCTTATCTCCTTTTGTCCTTTACGCCGGGGCTGGGTCAGCGCCTGCCGAAGCCGGGCCCTTGGATGGCGATCTTCAAACAGGCGCTTTCCTTCCCGGTCTTCGCCGCCGCCGCCTATTTCCTCTGGGTGCTGGCGCAGCAGACCACTGGCGCAGGGCTTGGCGCCGTGCTCACCGGAGCGGTGCTGCTCGCCTTTGCGGCTTGGGGGTACGAGAAAAGCAAAGCCGATGGCGGTCTGGCTTTCGCCTTGCGGGTGGTGTCGGCGCTTGCGGCGGTGATCGCCCTTGCGCCGCTGACCCGTCTTCCCGCAGCGGCGGCTCAAGCGTCGCCAGTGTCCGAGCATGGCTATGGCGCGATCGCGGCTGAACCTTACAGCGCCGCAGCGCTCGACGCCTATCGGGCGCAGGGCCGGCCGGTCTTCATTGATTTTACTGCCGCCTGGTGCGTCACCTGCCAGTTCAACAAGATGACGGTTTTCTCCGATGCAAAGCTAGGGCGGGCATTCGCAGAGAGCGGAACGGTCTTCATGGTCGCGGACTGGACTGTGCGCGATCCGGAAATAACGGCGGCGCTCACCAGCTTTGGCGCCAGTGGTGTGCCGCTCTATGTTTACTATGATGCGTCGGGAGAAGGCTCTGTTTTACCACTGCCGCTGACGAAGCGCGCAGTGACCGCCGCGCTCTCAGGAGCCGGTCTCTAGCTGCGTCGCGGCGATTCTTTCGGCTTTGCGATGTTCCGCCGCAGCATGCTGCTCCCATTCCTGCGCTTTCAGCCCGAAAATCGCGGATACGGCGATGATGGCCGCGAGGCTCGTCAGCAGACGTTTGATGAGATCGGTGCGGGAGGGGGCGGTGAGTTGCATCTCGCCCGTTTACCGCCTTTTCCTTAAAACGCGTTGAGGAAGACGTTTAAAATCCGTATCAGTTTCAAGATCGCGCAAAGGTTTTAGGGACAAGGGCATGACCGGGATTGCAACTACCCCCCAATGGGCGGCGCTCCAAAAAGACGCAGATTCGCTTAAGGATGTTTCGCTCCGCTCCCTGTTCGAAGACGACGCGGCGCGATTTGAGCGCTATTCCATCGAGGCGGCGGGGCTGTTTCTCGATTATTCCAAGAATAAAATCACAGAGGACGTCGCCGATCATCTGATCGCGCTCGCCATGGAGGCCGGGCTTGAGGCCGCGCGAGACGCGATGTTTGCTGGTGATGAGATCAACGTCACCGAGGGCCGGGCGGTGCTGCACCCTGCGCTGCGTGACTTTTCCATGCGCGATTATCATGTGGGCGGCGAAAATGTCTCCCAGAAGGTGCGCGCGGAACGCGAAAAGTTGAAAGGGTTCTGTGACGCCGTTCATGGCGGCGGGCGCAAGGGATTTACGGACAAGCCCCTGACGACCATCGTCAATATCGGCATCGGCGGGTCGGATCTAGGGCCTTTGATGGCGACGGAGGCTTTGCGCCCCTACTGGATCGAGGGGCGGCGCGCTTTTTTCGTCTCCAATGTGGACGGCCAGCATATCGCCGACACGCTTGAACAATGCGATCCGGAAACGACGCTCTTCATCATTGCGTCAAAAACATTCACCACACAGGAAACCATGACCAACGCCGAGACGGCGAAAGACTGGTTTCTGAAAAATGGCGGCGGCGAAGAAGATATTGCTAAACATTTTATCGCCCTCTCCACCAACGCCTACGCCGTGAAGGCGTTCGGCATAGCGCCGGAAAATATGTTTGAGTTCTGGGACTGGGTCGGTGGTCGCTATTCATTGTGGTCCGCCATCGGCATGTCGATCGCGCTACAGGTCGGTTTCGATATTTTCGAAAAGCTCCTGCGCGGGGCGCATGCGATGGACGAGCATTTCCGCAGCACCGAACTGCGTGAGAACATGCCCGTCATGCTGGCGCTTGCCGGCATATGGAATCGCAATTTCCAGGGCGCGGCGTCACACGCGGTTTTGCCCTATGACCAGCATTTGCATCGCCTGCCGGCTTATTTGCAACAGGCCGACATGGAATCGAACGGCAAGCGGGTCGAAGCCGACGGAGCGCCGGTTTCCTGCGCCACGGGACCGGTGATTTTCGGTGAGCCGGGCACCAACGGCCAGCACGCTTTCTATCAACTTCTTCATCAGGGCACAGATATTATCTCGGCGGACTTTATTGCTCCGGCGATCAGCCAGTCGGAAACTGGCGACCATCACGAGAAGCTGCTTTCGAATTTTCTCGCCCAGACTGAAGCCCTGATGCGCGGCAAGACCGAAGCCGAAGTGCGTGAGGAGTTAAAGGCGCAAGGCCTCGCCCCGCCTGAAATCGACAAGCTTGCGCCGCATAAAGTGTTTCCCGGCGGCCGGCCCACAAACTCGATCCTGATGGAAAAGCTGACGCCGGAACATCTCGGCGCGCTGATCGCGCTTTATGAGCACAAGATTTTCTGTCAGGGCGTCATCTGGGGCGTTAGTTCCTTTGACCAGTGGGGCGTGGAGCTCGGCAAGGTGCTGGCCAAGACGATCCTTCCCGAACTCGCGCAGGCCGGCGAGGAAAAGCCGGAAGCGCAAAACCATGACGCGTCAACAAACGGCCTTATTGACCGGATAAACGCCGCGCGCGCAAAGATGAAATAAGGGAGCGAGCGCGATGAAAAGACTGATCGTCTTATTGGCCTTCATGCTGCTGTTCACCAGCGGCGCGTATGCGGAAGGCGAGACTCATGCGAAGATCAAAACCTCAATGGGGGATATCGTCGTTGAACTTTATCCCGACAAGGCGCCCGCAACCGTGCCGAACTTTCTCGAATACGCCACAAGCGGTCATTACGACCGCACGCTGATACATCGTGTGGTGCGCGGGTTTGTGATTCAGGGCGGCGGCTATTCTCGATTTTTCACCGAGCGCCCGACCCGCGATCCAATTCCCTATGAGGCGGATAACGGGCTGAAGAATGTGCGCGGAACGATCGCCATGGCGCGCAGCGACAGCCCGGACAGCGCGGCGGCGCAATGGTATATCAATCTGCGCGACAATCCGAAACTCGATCACAAGATGTTCGAGGGGCTTCCTGTCTATGGCTACACGGTATTTGGCCGTGTCGTTGACGGTATGGATGTCGCCGACGCCATCGGCATGGTGGCGACCGGTCCCGGCGGTGATTTCGAATCGGAAGTGCCGGTGGAGCCGGTGATCATCGAGCGCGTCGACCCGATCGATTGGCCGGAGGCGGCGGCTACAGACTAAGCCGGTTTGTGCTTAGAAGCGCTTTGGGATGCGTGGACAGGATGCCGGCGGAAATCCGGACAGGCGCTCCAATAGGCCGCTGTGCAACCGGTTCCGGTTTCCTTTTCAGGAATGCGAATGAGCGCAACGCAGCGTTTGTAGTGTCGTTGTTGCCTGCCCCCGTCATGTCTCGGCGCTTGCGTCTTAATCGGACGTCCTCGCCATTCGTCTCTGTGCCAGGCTGATAATAATAGATCAGCCTGTTCGGTTCTCGGGCGATTGCGCGCAATTCCGCTTCCATTTTTGAAGAAATGACTTCTGATATTTCCGGTACTGCGTCGAAATAGGCCTCTCGGTTAGAATCGATGATGTAAAAAACTTTCTCCGCCGTGGCTTTGATGGAATCAGGAGACGGGATTGCTTGGGCAAGGGACGCCAATAGGGCGGCACCGACATTGTAAATGGCCATTCCTTCAAGCTCATTGGGGTCATAAATATAATCGAGAATGTCAAAGAAATAATCCTGGTCATTCGATATCCACAACATGGCGCCAATGCGTTCGATCAGTCCCGCGTCCTCAGGCAATATTTTTGTCCGTTCAAATTCGGATGACATCGTCGCTTCTGCGAGATCAAGAACTCTGTCTTGAATAAGCCGGATGTTCCAAGCATGATAGTAATCGGTCGCCATTTTATCGCAGAGTAAATCAAGCGGTTCGCGCCATTTGGCTTCAGTCTTCTCGTGCGTTTGGAAAGTGCTTAGCCAAAACGGATCGCCAGTCTTATTCAGGCTAGTGAGGTTTTTGAGTTCGCGGCGTACACCATCGATAGCTGTGTTCCGTAAGCTCTCGGCATGTTCATAATCCTCAGTGTAGTCGTCGCCCTCTCTGTCGGTCTTATTGAGACGGTCGAGCATGCCTTGTGCGGTAGTCAAGGCTCCGTGATGTTTTTCAATGGAGGCGAGGGCGTAATAGCCGCGCGACAGAAAGCTCGTCGCGCCAGTAAGCTTAGTGTCGAGCATATCAATCGCCTGCAGGCGCGCTTGTTCTCGTGTGCTGTCATTGGTTGCCGCCGCCACGACGATGGCGATTATTGAGGAGGCGACCGCAGCCGGTATGCCGATCACAAAGGCCAGATATTCTGCCGATCCTATCCTTCCCCGTTCGTCGCCGTTTACGATATTTGGCCATTTGTCCTCAAAAAGGGCGTCCGGGGCGAAGGTGACGATAAAGTAGCTGATGAGCACAACAGACAGCACCAATATGGCAACCCACATCCAGAAGGCTTTGCGCAATAGAAAACTCGGCATTTAGGTAATCCCCCATCTTTTCCCCGTTCAGCATAGAATAGAATCCAAGCTGCAAAGATTTCAACGCCGTATTGAAATGTTCGCGCCACATTGCGAGGGGCCCCGGGATCGGCTATCCCGCGCTCCATGGCTCAGGATCAAACGAAGAAACCGAAAAAGCAGAAGACCTTCCGTCCCAAGGCGCGCATTCCCCGCGGCTTTCGTGACCGCCTTGGCGCCGAAATCGCCGCCGAGCGCGAAATGCTGGGCCGGATCAGCGCGGTTTATGAGGCCCATGGCTTCGATGCGCTGGAAACGCCCGCTTTTGAATATACCGACGCGCTGGGCAAGTTCCTGCCTGACGTGGACCGGCCGAACCAGGGCGTTTTTTCGCTTCAGGACGATGACGAACAGTGGATGAGCCTGCGCTATGATTTGACGGCGCCGCTCGCGCGTTTTGTGGCGGAAAATTACGACGCGCTGCCTAAGCCGTTCCGGCGCTATCAGATGGGCCCGGTCTGGCGCAATGAGAAACCGGGGCCGGGCCGTTTCCGCCAGTTCACCCAGTGCGACGTCGATACGGTCGGCGCGCCCGCACCCTATGCGGACGCGGAAATCTGCGCGCTGTTCGCCGATGTGATCGAGGCGGCGGGGATCGCGCCGGAGGATTTCTTCATTCGCGTCTCCAACCGCAAGATCGTCGACGGGCTATTTGAAAAAATCGGGCTGGCTGATGAGGGGGATGTGGAAACGCGCCTCACCGTCATGCGGTCCATGGACAAGTTCGATAAGTTCGGCGCTGAAGGCGTCGGTCTGTTGCTCGGGGCCGGCCGCAAGGATGAAAGCGGCGACTTCACCGAAGGCGCCAAGCTTGATGACGCCAAAATTGAAACGGTGCTGGCGTTCCTGACGTCGGGGCCGGAAAATTCAAACGCCGATCCGCTCAGCGTTATCGAGCAATTGCTTGGCGATACAAAAAGCGGCGCCGAGGGCGTCGCGGAATTGCAGGGCATCAAGGCGTCAATTCCCGATTTCGAAAAACGCCCGATCCTTTTCGATTGCTCGGTCATTCGCGGGCTTGATTATTACACCGGCCCTGTCTTTGAGGCGGAATTTGCAAGCGGGCTGACGGACGCAAAAGGCCGCCCGGTGCAGATGGGGTCCATCGGCGGCGGCGGACGTTATGACGGTCTCGTCAAACGCTTCAAAGGCGTTGAAGTGCCGGCTGTCGGCGTTTCAGTCGGCGTGTCGCGTCTGCTTGCAGCGCTGGAATTAAAGAAGGGCGCCGAAGAGGTTGCGCGCGGCCCGGTGGTGATCCTCGCCCTCGAAAAAGATCAGATGGCGGAATATCAGAAAATGGCCGGCGATCTGCGCAAGGCGGGCGTCAGGGCCGAGGTCTATCTCGGCGGCTCCAATTTCGGCAAGCAGTTGAAATACGCTGACAAGCGTTCAGCGCCCGTTGCGGTCATTCAGGGCTCTGACGAAAGGGAAAACGGCGAGCTTCAGATCAAGGATCTGGTGCTCGGCGCCGAGCTTTCAAAAGAGATTGAGGACAACGCCGAATGGCGCGAGGGCCAGCCGGCCCAGTTTTCGGTCAAGCGCGACGAGCTTGTCGAAGCGGTTAAGAAGGTTCTGGACCGGCGTTAGACGGGTTACAGCCAGTAACGTAACCACCAGAAAAAAGAGTATAGGGCGGCTGCGTAGAGTGTGAGCAATATCGCACTCTGAAGCAGACCAAACCATCCCGGCTTTGGCTTTGGCAGAAATGGGACGTTTGTCGAGAATGCGATCGGCAACCAAAGCCAGTTGGTTTTTCGAGACGGGGGCGTTGTATCGGATGGGTTGTCGTCCGTGACTTCCGGCAGTGCGGCGCCGATCGTCTGCAGAAGCATTCGGGCGTCGTCTTCACAAGACGCCATCACCTGCAAACCGAATCCATGTAAGGCGATGCGCATCCACGGCACCATGGTCAGATAATGATCATTCTGGACAAATGAATCGATGCCGTTGGAAAGCAAAAAGCTTTTCGCGCAATAGGCTTCTTCAGGGTCGTAGAAACGCGCGATTTCTACAAGGTTTCCCATTTCGCAGCCCGCTGATTCAACAGACGCCGCGTTCGACGGCGACCGGCGCGCAAGGCGTCATGGAGCGCGATAGCATGCGCCAGCCATCGTCGGTCTTCACATAGGTCGCCATGAATTTCATCGGCGGGAGCTTGCCGAGCGGCGCCATGGTTCCGTCGATATCCAGCTTGCCCACCAGCACGGCGGTATCGCCGTGGAAGATCACCTGTTCCTGTGAAATCTCGACGCCGCGCACGTCGAGACTGTCGACGCCTGCAACCGCCTGGCTTTTGTTCTCAACCCGCCCGCCAGGCGCAATCACGAGAAAATTGTCGAGCGCAATCCGCTGTATCGGCTCGGGATCTTTGTTGAGCAATAGCGCTTCTTGTTGCTCGCGATTAAGCTGCTTGATGATTTCGGCAGCCTTCATCTCGCCGTCAGCGTCCATCGCCGACGCGCAGCCGCTGACGAGCGTCAAATTCGTTGCGAGCGCTAGCACGACATATCTAGCGTTAGTCTTGAGCATCGCGTCCTCCCCTTGCCTAGCTGTGAATATTAGCAGGCTTTTGAACAAAAGACTAAGGCGGAAATCTCGGCGCTCTGCATCACCCAAACACCACCAGCACGCCTGAAACCGTCAGCACCGAAAGCATCATGGTGAAGGCGATGGCGGCCGCCGTTTCGCTTTTATAAACGCCATACTGGCTGACAATGACAAAGCAGCCGACGCCAGACGGCACCAGTACGAACAACGCCAGCGCGCCCCAGTAATCGGGATCGCTGACGCCGAGGAGCGCCGCGGTTGTCAGCGCCACGGAGGGCAGCAAAACCATTTTCGTCGCGGCGATGAGGCTCACCCGTCCGGCGACGGCGTTGAAAGCTGGAATCTGATGCGTCGCCAGAAAGACGCCGAGGGAGAACAGCGCCGTCGGCCCTGCCGCGCGCCCGAGAATGTCGAAAAAGGTTTCGACCGGCGGTTCGAAGGGAACGCCCAGCGCTGAATAAAGAAAACCGAGAAGGAGGCCGAGGATCAACGGGTTCTTGAGTGGCTCGGTGATGAAAGCTGCGGCCCGCGCCAGGGCGTGACCGTCTTCCTTGCGCGGCGAGATGAGCGCGGTGGCGAGGCCGATGATGATCGTGCCTTCCAGCAGCATGGAGGATACGAAAGGCTTCGCCCAGCCTTCGATGTTCAGCGCAATGGGCAGGCCGAGAAAAACCGCATTGCCGAGCGTTGAGGTGAGCGCATGGGCGCCGGCTTCCTGTTTCGACAGGTTGAAAAAATGCTGAGAGAGGAAATAGCCCGTGATGAGCGCCACACTCGCCCCCGCCAGATAGGAAAGCGCAACGGCGAGTTCCTTGACGCCGGGCGGCGTCGCGCCCGCGGTCAGCCCAAAGAGGGCCGCCGGCATGGCGATCCTGAACACGAATTTATTCAGCACCTCCGATTCGGCGATGTTCAACATGTTGGTCCGGCCGGCGGCGAATCCGGCGGCGATGACCGCAAAGACAGGAAGGGCTATGGTGAGGACGGCGCTCATAACCCGGCGGGGTTTCCCGCGCGCCGCCGCAAGGGTCAAGGGATACAAGAGAGCGGACGGAAGAAAAGAAATTGCCGGACGGCGTGAGGACCAAATCTCCCGGGGGCTGGGGGCGATGGTTAAAACCGGAAACTCCGGCCCGTCGCATCCGCCCGGCCGAATGACATTGACGCCGGATTGGGGCGCGGAGAGGGACCAATTAAGGCGATTTTAAGGATGATTTTCCCCGTTTGGTTGCGCTTGCGAAGGGGGCTTTAAGGGGTTGCGGCAACGCGCCGGTCGGGCGATGCTCTGTCCCAATGCGTACTAATCCCGCACCGATCCCGCCAAAGGACCAGAGCAGGAGGCAGCCCGAAGCTGTCGCCTTCAACCGCGGTGAGCTGACCCGCATCCTCTCGGTCTATGGATATTTTGTCGCCGCCGGGGAATGGCGCGATTACGCCATCGACTCTCTTCAGGACGCTGCGGTTTTCTCGATCTTCCGGCGCGCGTCCGAGCTGCCGCTTTACCGCATCGAAAAACGCCCGGCGCTGGCCAAGAAACAGGGCGCCTGGGTTGTTGTTTCGATGACCGGCGCGGTCCTCAAGCGCGGGCATGATCTGGCGCAGGTGCTCAAGGTCTTCGACCGCCAGAAACTCAAGCTGGCGACCTGAATTCAGCGTCACCGGTGAAATTTTACTCTCGCGCTCTTGAATTCCAGGCCCGCTGGGGCAAGATGCAGTCAGGTAAACTGGTCAGTGTAACGCTATAAAAAACAGGCTGCCCCTATGACTGCTGACGCCGCGCCAACCCGTGTCGAAATCCCGCCCGAGAAATATGACTGGATCAACGGTTTTCCGTTGCCGCCGTCCGAGCCGAGGCGGCCATTGCATGCGGTCGCATCCGTCCTCAAGCTGATCTCCAACAAGGAGGACACGCGGCAGGTTTTCGAAATCATTCAGGCGATGGCGGGCGACAGCCCCAAACGCATGTTCCGCAAATTCACGGACACGCCTTATGGGCGCAGGGTCGTCACCGAGCCGGTGAAGCTTGAAGAAATTCTCGGCGATCGCGAAGCCTTGCGCGCTTACCCTGAAGGAACAGTCGCGCGCGCCTATCTCGCTTTCATGGAAGGGGAGAACCTGACGCCCGAAGGCTTACGCGCTGCGGCGGAAGAAGCCGATATCGATTACGAGGCCTATCCTGAGTTTTCGGAATATATGCGCCTGTTCATGCATCTGCAGGTCAGCCACGATCTCTGGCATGTGCTGACCGGTTACGGTCGTGACGCTTTGGGCGAGCTTTGTAATCTCGTCTACACGCGCCACCAGACCTACAATCCCGGGTTCCGGCTGATCGTCGCCATTGGTTTTCTCGCGCAGAAACTCGAACAGCCTTCCGCGCAAATTCAAAAAGCGCTGGCCGAGGCCAGACGCAATGCAAGCGTCGCCGAATGGGTGCTGGCGTATGACGTTGAGGAATTGCTGGCGATGCCGCTCGCCGATGCCCGGGCGCGCCTGAAAATCGGTGAGCCGAAAATCTACAACGCGGTTCCCGAAGAAATTAAGCGAACCCTGTTGAAGCCCAAAGTGGCTGAGACCCAGGCCGAACGGGAGCGGGCCGCTAGGGAGCGCGCGGCGTTGCAAGCGGGTTAAGGCTTTCCAGAGGCTGCAAGATTCCTATATAGCGCGGTCATGACTCATGATTGCCGTCTTTATCTGATCACGCCGCCAGCGATTGCGGACCTTGATGCGTTTGCTGAGGACTTCGCCGGCGCGCTTGGCGCGGGCGATGTGGCGTGCGTTCAATTGCGTCTGAAGTTCCCGGAAGGTGTTTCGGCAAGCGACGACGATATTCTTCGCGCGGCGGAAAAACTTCTGCCTGTGGCGCGCGCTCATGATGTGGCGTTCCTCATCAATGACCGGCCTGACCTTGCGCAGAAATGCGGCGCGGACGGCGTTCATGTGGGCCAGTCCGATGCGAGTTGTAAAAAGGCGCGCGCGCTCCTCGGCGATGATGCGACGGTGGGCGTCACCTGTCACAATTCGAAACATCTGGCGCTGCTCGCGGGCGAGGCGGGCGCCGATTACGTCGCCTTTGGGGCGTTTTTCCCGACGCAGACCAAAGAAGCGCCTACACAGGCCGACCCGGCGCTGCTCGAATGGTGGAGTTTCGCCACGACGTTGCCTTGCGTCGCCATTGGCGGGATTACGCCGGAAAATTGCGGGGGCCTGGTGCGGGCGGGGGCGGATTTCCTCGCTGTTTCGGGAGCGGTCTGGTCCTGCGAAGACGGCCCGGCCGCAGCCGTAAAGGCGTTCAACGCCGCAATCGCCGCCGCCTGACCCCCGTTAACCCTTGAAATTAAGCCACAACCGGCATCCTTTTTGCAGCGTTCCTCACACAACCTTGAGGAGCATCAAAATGAGCCTGCGCTGGATTCTTGTGACCGCCTCCGTCGCGACCGTCGCCCTGTGCTTCGCCGCCGCCTTTATGGAAGGCGCAAATCTCGCCATGGCGGCTGCGAACTAAGCGCCGGGCGAAAAAGTGGTTGCCGGTTTTCGCATGACCGGCGCGACCATAAAAAAACGAGATCATCAAGACGACCTCGGGGACGCCCGATGATCTGGCCTCCCGTTGCGAAGCGGCTTAACAAACGCGCCATGAGGCGCGTTTTTTTCACTTTCCTTGCTTGCCTGAATCTGGGCCTCAGCCTGACGCCCGCCATGGCGCAGGACCCGGCTGTTGCGGAAGCTTTCGACCTGCTTCTCGCCGGCGATTATGACGGCGCGCTCGCCCTTGTCAGTCCGCTCGCGGAGGCTGGCGATACGGAAGCGCAGCATCTTCTCGGCTATCTTTATGAAAACGGTCTTGGCGTTGAGAAAGATCTTCAGCATGCGGTCGATCTTTATGTCGCCGCGGGAACCGCCGGTCAGCCCGATGCGCAATTCGCGCTTGGCGAAATGGCGCTGGCGGGGGAGGGCGTGCGCCAGAGTTCGGAAACGGCGCTTGGCTGGTACAAGCTTGCCGCGCGTCAGGGGCACGCCCGCGCGAAATTACGCCTTGGCGTGATGTATCTGGAAGGCAATGGCGTCGAGCAGGACAAGGCGCGCGGCGTTGAATATTTCACTGACGCCGCCGAAGCGGGGGAAGCGGAGGCGCAGCGCAATCTCGCCATCGCCTTTCTGTCGGGTGACGGCGTAGTCGCCAATGATCGAAAGGCGGCGGAGTGGTTCGCCAAAAGCGCAAATGGCGGCGATGCGCTCGCGGCCTATAATCTTAGCTTGATGCTGCAATCGGGACGGCTCGGCCCTCCTGACCTGAACGCGGCGGCGGCGCGCATGCATCAGTCGGCGCAGGCTGACTTCGCGCCGGCGATGACCGGCCTCGGGCTGTTGCTCCATGGCGGCGCCAAACTCGACGGCGACGACGCCGGACATCCGGCCGACTGGTTTGAACGCGCCGCCGAAGCCGGCGATCCGCAGGGCCGCTTTCTCTACGCCGTGGCGCTGACGCAAGGCGACGGCCGGGAGGCGGACCCGGAAAGCGCGAAGCTTCTGGTGGATGACCTCCTTGCGGACCCGTCGGTCGATCCGGACTTGAAACGGGATGCGGAAAAGCTTCGCAAAGAGCTGGCGCGAAAACACTGATTCACGTTTTGTTTCTTTTGGGCCGGAACCGCCCTATGGTCCGGCCATGAACGCAGTGATTCGTATTTTGGGCGTCGATCCGGGCTCGGCCGCGACCGGCTGGGGCGTTGTGGAGAGTTCCGGCGCGCGGCTGTCCTATGTGGCGTCGGGCGTGATCCGTCCGAAACGGGGGAGCGCGCCGGCGCAAAAACTCAGCGTGATTTTCGAAGGTCTGAAAGACCTGATCGCGGAATTTGCCCCGGACGAGGCGGCGGTGGAGGAGACTTTCGTCAACGCCAATCCGCGTGACGCGCTGGTGCTCGGACAGGCGCGCGGCGTTGCATTGCTGGCGCCGGGGCTCGCCGGTTTATCAGTCGCCGAATACGCCGCGAACTCGGTGAAGAAATCCGTCGTGGGCAAAGGCCATGCGGATAAAACGCAAGTGGCGGCTATGGTGAAGGTGCTTCTTCCCAAATGTGGAAGCCTTGCGAGTGATGAGGCGGATGCGCTCGCGGTCGCGATCTGTCATGCGCATCATGCGGGAATCAGAAGGTTGGAGGCGTCATAAATGATCGGCAGATTGAAAGGCGTTGTGATTTCTCTGGCGGAAGAGACCGCCATCATCGATGTGAACGGCGTCGGCTATGAAATCTACGCCGCGCCGCGCGTGTTGCAGGGATTGATCCCGGGTGACGAGGCGACGCTCTCTATTGAGACGCTGGTGCGCGAGGATCTGATCCGGCTGTTTGGTTTTCCGTCGGAAAATGAACGTCAGGCGTTTCGTCTGTTGCAAAGCGTGCAAGGGGTCGGCGCGAAACACGCGCTCGGCCTGTTGCAGGTTTTAACGCCGTCGGAGCTTTACGATGCGGTGACCGCCGAAGATGTGACGGCGGTCAGCCGCGCCCATGGGGTCGGCAAAAAACTCGCCCAGCGCATCGTCACCGAGTTGCAGTCAAAGGCGGGCGCATTGGCTGGCGCGACAGGCGAAGTCATCGCCATGGCCGCGCGCAAGAAGGTCGCCGCCGCCGCGCCATCCGACCCTGCGCTTTCTGCAAAAGCGGACGCGGTCTCGGCGCTGGCCAATCTCGGCTATGACGGCGTCGAAGCGCGCCGCGCCGTTTCACGAGCGGCGGAAGGCATCGACAGTCCGGGCGTTGAAACGCTGATCAAGGCGGCGCTCAAAGAACTGGCGGCGGCTTAGGGAAATGGGAGAGACGCGATGAAACTTGACAGTATTGAAATGCAGCGAAGGGCTGTCTTGCTCGGTCTAACTTTCGCGTCTAGCACAACGAGCAGTTCTGCTCACGCCAACGCGAAATGCAAAGGCGAGCGAATTGAAGTATATAGAAGCTCCGGCAAGTGGCGGTGGAGATTATTCGCCAGCAATGGTTGGCAAATAGCAGAGCATTCGCAACCATATGATGATAAACGCGCATGCCTTGATGGTATTGAAAGTGTCAAACGTGCGTTGACCTCAGCACCAATCACAATGCTTGAAGATTGCGAGTAAGTCCTTTTCATGGCTGAACCTGCTTACAATGACGACCGGCTGATCGATGGCGAGCGCAAGGGCGAAGACGCCGATGCGGCGCTGCGCCCGAAAAAGCTCGACGATTTCGTGGGCCAGCCTAGCGCCAAGGACAATCTTCGTGTCTTTGTGCAAGCCGCGAAGGCCCGCGGCGAGGCGCTGGATCATGTGCTCTTTCATGGCCCGCCGGGGTTGGGCAAGACGACGCTGGCGCAGATCGTCGCCAACGAACTGGAAGTGAGTTTTCGCGCGACCTCGGGCCCGGCGATTACGAAGCCCGGTGATCTCGCCGCGCTCCTCACCAATTTGGAAGCCGGCGATGTGTTGTTCATCGACGAGATTCACCGCCTCTCACCCGCAGTGGAGGAAGTGCTTTACCCCGCGATGGAGGATTACGCGCTCGATCTGATCATTGGCGAAGGGCCGGCGGCGCGCTCGGTGCGCATCGATCTCCCGCGTTTCACGTTGATCGGCGCGACGACGCGCTCGGGGCTGCTTGCGAAGCCGCTGCTCGACCGTTTCGGCATTCCGGTGCGTCTTGATTTCTATTCGGAAAAAGATTTGGCGCATATCGTTTCGCGCGGTGCGGGCCTTCTCAATGCGGAAATGTCCGCTGACGGCGCAGGCGAAATCGCGCGGCGCGCGCGGGGCACCCCCCGCGTCGCCGGGCGGCTCCTCCGCCGGGTGCGCGACGTGGCGACCGTTGAAGGAGCGGGATTGATCGACGCTAAGGTCGCCGACAAGGCGCTGATGCGTCTGGAGATCGACAAGCTTGGTCTCGACCCGCTCGACAGGCGTTATCTTCGTCTGATTGCGGAGCATTTCGGCGGCGGCCCTGTGGGTGTTGAAACGATTGCGGCGGCGCTGGCCGAAGCGCGCGACGCGGTGGAAGACGTGATCGAGCCTTTCCTGTTGCAGCAGGGGCTGATCCAGCGCACGCCGCGCGGCCGCGTCCTTTCCGCCACCGCCTGGACGCATCTGGGATTGGCGGCGCCGAAGACGGACGCGAATCTGTTTCCTGAAAAATAGACGTAAATCGTCATCATCTGGTGACCATTCCAGCCTAGGCTTCCTCCCGCAAAATTGGGGGCGCACCATGAGCGGACAAATCTGGCTGACGCTGTTTTTCGGACTGTTTCTTGCCATCGGAGCGGGGATGCTGTTCTGGGGCGGGCGATCTTATTATTACTCGCAACAGGCATCGCATTGGCCGACGACGCCAGGCGATATCATCGCGTCGGAATTCAAGGTCAACTCCGACAGCGACGGCGACACCTACGAAGCCAAGGTTCAGTACAAGTACAATCCTGACGGTATTGAGCGTATCGGCAAGTCCATCGCGTTCGGATATATGGCAAGCTCTGGTCGCCAGTTTCATCGCGAAATCCATGACGCGCTGCCGGTCGGCGCGCAGGTCGCCGTGCGTTACGACCCGTCAAGGCCGGACCGGGCCGTTCTCACTCACGGAATCAACGGATCGATCATCTTTATCCTGATTTTCGGAACGATCTGGACGGTTTTCACCGTCGGCTTTGTGTCGCTTTTCCTTCTTGGCGAACAGGGCGCCGGAGGTTTGGTCCAGAATATGGTGATCTATTCAAGCGGGCGTTAAATCACGCCGAACTCTTTGAGATGCCCTTCGATGCGTGCGCGCAAGGCCGCTTCATCCAAATCGTCAACAGCGATGACGGCGTAATTTTCAACGCCCGCGCCTTTGGCGATGAACAGGTTCGCCGAATGCCACCAGTCGCGGCGGGTCAGTTCGATCAGGTTTTTCGTGCGCCAATGCATCACGCCGAATATCGCAGAGCCCTGATCGGCGATGACCGTTTCCATATTGGCGGCCATGTCGTTGAAAACCTCAGGTGAGGAATTGTGTGTGTCGAACACTTCGCCGCCTATAGATTTCACAATCGCCGAGGTTTCTTCCGTGGGATAGTCGCGCTGCACCGATTCTGACACCGTGCCGAAGCGGCCGAGATAGGTGATGGAGCCTTCGCGCGCCGGCGGCGGCGTTAAATCAAACGCCTTGCGATAGGCGTCGACTTCTTTTTCGCTCCAGTAATAGCTGGGAATGCGTTTTCTGAGGACCGTGGCGTTTTCAATGACCGTATCGCAGTCATGACTTGCATATTCGAGGCCGAGCGCCGCGATGTCGCGGGTAACATAGGGTTTCGCCACGAGAAATTGCGGTAATAGAACTGGCTCAACGATTTTATCAGCGCTTATTAGAGTGCAGATAAAATCGCCAACCCAATCGCCATAGGTGTAAGGCGTCTCCGCTTCGATGATGGTCGCCTTCTCCAGCCCGATGCCGCAGGGCGGCAGTTTTTTTGCGCGCAGAATTTCAGGAACGGAAGGCGTTCTTACGGAAAAGCGTTCGATGATTTTCCCGTCAACAATCGCCATCCCTTCAGGCGTATAGCGCAGGTTTTCAACGCGCTCGCTTTCGGGCCGTGCTTTCGCATAGACGAGGCGCCGCTGTTCCGGTTTGTCGCCGGAAAGGGTGAGGGTTTGCGTTTGCGTCGTTTCCAGATCGGCGAGGCTGTTCGGCGTCCAGCGCCCGGCAATGGCGAGGGCGCGCTTCGCCGGCGCGACGATAGCGTTTTTCAGTCTGACGGCCGGATTGGTCCAGTCGGGATTGCCGATGATTTTCATGTCGTCTGCCTACAGCGCGTTTTCCTTGCGGGACAAGCCGGAGTAATGCCAGAACATGAATAATGAGCGATGAAACAATATATCGGCTGCCGATCCGGATTTATTATGAAGACACGGATTTTTCCGGCGTCGTCTATCATGCCGCCTATTTGAAGTTCTTCGAGCGCGGCCGGACCGAGGCCTTGCGCGCTTGCGGCGTCCATCATTCAGAGCTTCTGGCGCGCGATGAGCCGCTGGCTTTCGCCGTACGCAAGATGACGACGGAATGGCTGGTCCCGGCGAAAATCGACGACATGCTCGAGGTCCGGACCCGCTTTGTCTTGGCGAAAGGCGCGCGGATGATCCTGGCGCAGGAAATCTGGCGGGGGGGTGCGCTCCTCGCCAGAGCCGATGTTGAAGCCGCCTGCATGTCGCTTTCTGGCAAGCCAAGGCGCCTGCCCGAGGACATCGCCAACCGTTTCCTTGCCCGGCGCCCCGGTGAATAGCCTTCCCCAAAGACCCTTTCCGGCTGGTCAGACGTGAGTCGGCAAAACACCCGATGCGGCCCAGGCGGGGACAGGAAAAAGTCGTAAACCTTTCATTAACCGTCATTAAACTTTGGAAATCGCCGCTTCGGATGGCGCCAAAGCCTCCTATTCGCCCAAATTCCAGTGATAAGGGGATTAAACGGGGAGGCGTTCGGTGTTAACCATGGTTGGGCCCCGCGCGGGGTGAAACGCGCGATAAGAAGGCTTGCGCCAATTTCTCCCATCAGGCGGTGGGGCGGGGCGGACGCAAGGCTTGATAACAGTTTCGGTATCGGCCCCGCGATCAGCGGGGCGCATGAGGGATAGTCAGAACAATGGAAACAGAAGTCGCGAGCGCTGCAATGGGGGGCGATTTCAGCCTCTGGAGTTTGTTCCTGCGCGCCGATCCGATCGTGAAGACAGTGATGGGCATTCTCGTCATCGCGTCCATCTGGTCATGGGCGGTGATCATCGACAAGTCGCTCACCTTCAGCCGCATTAAGTCGAAGTCGAAAAAATTTGAAGACCAGTTCTGGTCCGGCAAGCCCCTGGATGAGCTTTATCGCAAGATGCGCGACAAGCAGGATCATCCTATGGCGCGGGTGTTCGCCGCCGCCATGGAGGAATGGAGCACGGCGAAGTCAGCGTCGGGCCGCAGCGATGCGCTCGTCGCCGGCGCCCGCGAACGCATCGACAAGATGCTCTCCGTCTCCGTCTCGCGCGAGCTTGAAAAAGCCGAGAGCAGTCTCGGCGTGTTGGCGACGGTCGGCTCGGCTGCGCCCTTCGTCGGCCTGCTCGGCACGGTCTGGGGCATCATGAACGCGTTTCAGGCGATCGCGCTGACAAAGGACACAAACCTCGCCGTTGTGGCTCCCGGCATCGCCGAAGCGTTGTTCGCCACCGCGCTTGGCCTGCTCGCCGCGATCCCGGCGGTTGTCGGCTACAACCGCTATTCGTCGGCGCTTAACTCCTTCGCTGTGCGCCTCTCGGGGTTTGCGGATGAATTTTCGGCGATCCTGTCGCGCCAGCTTGATGAGAGGGCGCGCTAATGGGCGTTAATCTCAACTCAGGGGGCGGGCGCCATAGGCCGGGGCGCACGCAGCCTATGGCCGAAATCAACGTGACGCCGCTGGTCGACGTCATGCTCGTGCTGTTGATCGTGTTCATGGTCGCCGCGCCCCTGTTGACCGTTGGCGTCGCCGTGGACTTACCCGAAACCGCGGCCAATCCGATCCAGGATCAGGGGGAGCCGCTGACAGTGACGGTCTCCGCTGACGGCACCATCTATGTGCAGGAAACGCCTGTGGAATACGAAAACCTCGTACCTCATTTGGAGGCGGTTGCGACCGCCGGCTACGAGCAGCGCATTTTCATTCGCGGCGACGAAAATCGCGCCTATGGCGACGTCGTTCGCGTCATGGGCCGCATCAACGCCGCCGGGTTCCGCCGCATCGGCCTCGTGACCGATCAGGAACAATAACCGCGTGTACGGACGTTAGTAACGAAGGCCCATAGGTTCATGCGTTTTGGCCTCTTCGCTTCGGTCTTCCTGCACCTCGCCATTGTCGCGGTGGGCTTTCTCGCGCCTAATTTTATCAAGCTGCCGGACGTGCAGTCCGAGCCTTACATTCCCCTAGATCTCATCGCCGAAGCCGAGCTTGATCTGACCACCAGCGTTCCCGCCGCCGCGCCGGAACCGGTTGTTGAAGAAGAGCCTGAACCGGACCTGCCCGACCCGGTGGTGGAAGAAGAACCTACGCCGGTGGAAGAAGCGCCCCAGCCTGAAGCGCTGCCTGAACCGGAACCAGAGCCAGTCGTTGAGGAGCCTGAGCCGGAACCGGAGCCCGAACCGGTGAAGCCCGAGCCAAAGCCGGAACCGGAAACGCCGAAACCGCAGGAGAAAAAACCGGAGCCAAAAAAGCCGGAACCTGATCTCATGTCCGAGCTTGAAAATGCCCTGAAGGATTTGGACCCGGAGAAACGGAACCAGTCGTCCAGCCAGGCCCCGTCGCAGACAACCGAAACCGCTGACAAGGCGCGCGCGGCGATTGGCGCCGGCGACCGGTTGACCGCGAGCGACGAGGCGAAAATGCGCGCAGCGGTGCAGCGCTGCTGGAATGCAGGCACGATCATAGGCGCGCCGGAGCCGGAAAAACTGGTTGTTGTTATCGATTTTGAACTCAATCGCGACGGCACCTTGTCGTCGCAACCAAGGGTGGCGAATGAGCTGCAAATCAATCTATCCGGCAACCAGTTCTGGCGTGTCGCGCAGCGCGAAGCATTAAGCGCGGTGATGAAATGCGCGCCCTATGATTTTCTGCCGGTGGAGCGTTATGAGAGCTGGAAAGAATTCCGCTTCAATTTCGATCCAAGCCAGATGGTGGGGCGTTAACGCAAATGCGGGGAACCAAAGACGATTTTCCGTTATTTAAAATGCGTGCGGGTTAAAAATAGGGACGATGCGAGCGATAATCTTTGCGAGCAGGGGTCCGAAGGCGAACAAATTTCAGGGGGCCTGAAAGAGAGTAGCGATATGAAGAAATTACTGATCATCCTCCTGGCTGCGATTGCAGCGGCGTCGACACCGGCCTTCGCGCGGGTCACCATCGACATCACGCAAGGCAATGTGGACCCGATGCCGGTCGCCGCGCCGAACTTCCTTGGCGCTGACGAGGCGACGCAAGGGCTAGGCCGCGACATCACCGGCGTCATCATGAATGACCTCGACCGGTCGGGCCTGTTCCAGGTGATCGATCAGCGCGCCTATATCGAAAAGCCGGAAAGCGTGAACCAGCGCCCTCGGTTTGCTGACTGGCGCATTATCAATGCGCAGGTGCTGATCGTCGGCGAAGTGGAAGAGCTTTCCGACGGCCGCATTCAGGTGTCGACCCGTGTCTGGGATGTCTATTCCGATGAACAGCTGGCCGCCGTCGCCTTCAAAACGCCTGCCGACAACTGGCGCCGCGCCGCGCACAAGGTTGCGGACTTCGTTTACAAAACGCTCACGGGCGAGGACGGCTATTTCGATACGCGCCTCGTCTTTGTTCATGAAACCGGACCGAAAGAGAAAAAGGTCAAGCGCTTGATGATCATGGATCAGGATGGCGCCAATCCGATCCCGCTGACCGATGGTTTGAACTATCAGGTGTTGACGCCGCGCTTTTCGCCGACACAGCAGCAGATCACCTATATGGCGCTGTTCGATAATCGTCCGGGTCAGGTGTATTTGTTCAATATTGAAACCGGCGAACAGGAACAGCTTGGCACTTTCCGCGGCATGACATTCGCGCCGCGCTTTTCACCCGATGGCCGCGCCGTGATGATGTCCATGGAGCGCAATGGCAATTCCGATATTTTCAACATGGATTTGTCGACGCGGCGCCTGACGCGCCTCACGGACAATCCGGCGATCGACGTGTCGCCGACCATGGCGCCGGATGGAAAACGCATCGCCTTCACGTCGGACCGCGGCGGCTCGCAGCAGGTCTACACGATGAACGCCGACGGCTCGAACCAGAAGCGCATCACCTTCGGTCAGGGCAATTATCAGACGCCGGTCTGGAGCCCGCGCGGCGATCTCATCGCCTTCACCCGCATCTATCAGGGCCGCTTTTACATTGGGGTTGTTCGCCCGGACGGCAGTGGTGAACGTCTCCTGACGGAGAGCTTCCTAGATGAGGGCCCGACCTGGTCGCCCAATGGCCGCGTCATCTTGTTCTACCGCCAGACGCCGACTCGTCGGGATGGCTCGGGCGGTGATTCGCAGCTTTGGTCTGTTGATTTGACGGGCCGTAATTTGCGACGTGTGCGGACTCCGGGTGAGGCGTCTGACCCCGCCTGGTCGCCGCTTTTGCCCTAACTGCTTAGTATAGGGAGGTTTTTCGGGGGATTCGTAACCGAAAATTCATTTTCGCGCCGGAACAGCCGTTCTTGATTGCTGGCGCGTGTATCGTTACGATTCAGAAGTTGGCTAAATTTTATGAAGCAGCTGACACAGAATTGTAAGAAGGGGGAAATAAGCTTCCGTCGCGATTGTGCGCCGCAAACGCTGGCGGAGTGTAAGTAAAAAAGGCTTAGGGGCGGGGGCGCGCTCGCCGGGCCGGAATCAGATGAGCCCAGCGGTTTGATACCGGTGACTGGGGAAGTGGAGCTAAAACAATGATGAAGTTTACCAAAATTGCCGGGATCTTCGCGTCGCTTGCGCTGATCTCAGCCTGTGCGAGCACGGGTCCGGATCTAGACGCAACCGCAGGAACCGACACGTCCGCAACGACGCAACCGGCTGGCCCGGTTCCGGGCAGCCAGGCGGATCTTGAAAATTCCGCCGGCCACCGCGTTTTCTACGGCTACAATGAATACACGCTCACCGGTGAAGCACAGTCGACGCTCGCCCGTCAGGCGGCGTGGCTGAAAGAATATCCGGAAACCCGCATCCTTCTCGCCGGCAACTGCGACGAGCGCGGCACCCGTGAATACAACCTCGCGCTCGGCGCCCGCCGCGCTGAGGCTGCAAAATCCTATCTCGTAAGCCTCGGTGTTGACGCGTCGCGCATCACCACCGTGTCCTACGGCAAGGAGCGTCCGATCGACCCGCGCTCGACAGAGCAAGCCTGGTCGGTGAACCGCAACGCCACGACGACGATCACTGGCGCCGGCGCTTAATTGGGCGTTTGATTTAAGGGGGCGCGCCGTCACGTGTGACTGGCGCGCCTTTTTTATGCCCAACGGATAATCTGTGCATAATGGGGGCGTTTTTTCGCCCCATTTTGCGCCATAAGAAATTGGGCGATACTGCTCCGCTGAAGTTCGAGGGTTAGACCATGACGCTTATCAGAACCGCCGCTATTGGCTTCGCCGCCGCATTGCTTTTCGCCGCGCCGGCCTCCGCCGGCACCAAAGACGATATTCGCGATCTGCAGGCGCGGCTCGCCGTTGCGGAACAGGCGCTGTCGGGACAATCCCAGGCCGTCCTGAAAATCTCCCAGCTTGAGCGGCGGCTGGAGGATATGACCGGTGAGATTGAACGCCTTCAATATGAGCTGGATCAGGCCAATACGCGTCTTGATGCGGTGAGCGCAGTGCTCGCGGGCGACTCGAATTTTCAGGCGCCCGGCGATTTTTCCGCGGGCGTCCCGGGCGGTGGGCCTGTATCGCTGATGCCGGGCGCCTCGGGCGATCCTATCGGCGATCAGATTTCGCAGTCGTCCGGCGCTACTGCAGGCGATCCGAATGACATCGCCTTGCCGCTCGATCCCAATGCGGCGTTTGATTATGCGTCGGGCTTCCTGCTCGCAGGCGACTACGCTCGCGCCAAGTCGGCTTTCACGCTTTATGTTGAGGCATTCCCAAATCATCCGCGTACGGCGGATGCGCAGTTCCGGCTCGGTGAAATCCATCTGGCGCTTGGCGAGAACGCCGCAGCGGCGGACGCCTTCATTGCGCATATCCGCAATTACCCGAATGACCAGCGCTCGGCCGAGGCGTATCTGAAACTGGGCACGGCGTTCGCGCGTCTCGACAAATCGAGCGAAGCTTGCACAGTCTTCAAGACGATGAAGTCGAAACATCCGAATGCGCCGTCGCCGGTCATGCAGCGCGCTGATCTGGAAATGGCCCGTATCGACTGCAAATAGGCAGTGACTGACGCGGCGCCTGCGCTCGACGAAGCGGCGTTTTTCTCGCGCCTTTCCTCGCTCAAACTTCCCAAGGCTTTTGCGGTCGCCGTCTCCGGCGGCCGCGATTCCATGGCGCTTGCGCGGCTTTGCGCGGCCTATGCGGAAAAGACCGGCGCCAGGGCGCTCGCGCTCACCGTTGATCATGGGCTGCGCACCGGGGCGGCGGATGAAGCGGCGCAGGCGAAACAATGGTGCGAGCGGGCGGGGCTTGCGCATCTCACCTTGCATTGGGACGGTGAAAAACCATCATCCGGCGTTCAGGCGGCGGCGCGCGCGGCGCGCTACACATTGCTGATCGAAGCGGCGCAGGCTCATGGCTGCGAGGCGTTGCTCACCGCCCATAGCGAGGACGATCAGGCCGAGACCGTCTTTATGCGTCTTACTCGCGGCGCCGGGCGGCGTGGGCTTGCCGGCATGCGCGAGGAAAGCTTGATTGCGGCGGGGCCGGGCGAGCCGTTGCCCCTGTTGCGGCCGTTGCTTTCCTTCAGCCGCGACAGCATCACTGCCTATCTGGGCAAGCTTGCGCAGGACTATCTCGACGACCCTTCCAATCTTGATGATCGTTTCGAGCGGGTGCGGGTGCGGGCTTTGTTGGCGGCGCTTGGCGAACAGGGCCTCATGACTACGTCGTCGCTGGCGGCCTCAGCGCGCAAGCTCGCTGACGCCGAAGATGCAGCCACGGCGCAGGAAGATGCGCTGTTCAATCATCTCGGCGGCTGTGTTTATAGCTGGGGCGGGGTGTCGGTCGATCGCTGGGAAAACGCCGCCGGCGCCGGGGGGCTCGCCAGGCGGCTCATTCATGCGGTCGGGGGCGGGGAATATCCCCCGGATGAGGCGTTAGCGCTGAAAACGGTTGATGCGGCGCAGCAGGGAGCGGCGACCCTCGGAGGGGCCCTGATTCAGCGCTGGCGCGGCCGGCTCTGGTTCCTGCGCGAGGCGGCGGCGCTGACCGGCCGGGCCGGGGTCGCGCCCATGGCCCCGCAAAGCCTCGATGCGCCTTTGCTGTGGGATCGCCGTTTTGTGATCGCACCGTCCGGGGCGGCTGTGGGCCTGCAAATCGGGCCCATGGGGCAGGAGGCGCCGGCTTTTCTGGGCCCGCATGCAGGGCTTTTTCAGGGCCCGCCGGCGGTGATGGCGGCGCTGCCGGGGCTGATGCAGAACGGCGTATTGATTGGCGCGCCGGCGCTCCCATTTATGAAATCGGAGATCGCGACATGCCGGCCGCCGATTTGCCTGTCTTTGACGATGGAGCGTTTTCGCGGCCGAATTGTTAGATTTTCGTAGAATCGCCGTCTTTTGCGCCGAAGGTGATGGCGCTGGCATTTCTTAACGCCTATCTACTACGGTTTAAGGGATTTCCCGAACTGTTCCCCTGTGCGCCAGAATTAATCGTCGCACCAAGTCTTGAGAGGAAAGAAGACACAGAATGAACGGACGCAACATTCTCATCTGGGGCCTCGTCATTGTCTTCTTTGTGGTGGCGCTACAGCTTTTCGAATTTTCAACGCCCGGCCCGCAGCCGACCCAGCTCACCTATTCGGAATTTGTGAGCCGTATCGATAATGGCGGCATCAACGAAGCCAGCGTCGCCCAGGGCCAGGTCACGGGTAAGCTTTCCGACGGTTCAGACTTTGTCACCACCATTCCTGAAGACGGCCAGACCGCCGCGGCCGAGCGTTTGAATGACGCCGGGATCGCGACGACTATCGAGAAAGAAGAAGAGCTGCCGCTCCTGCTCTCGCTTCTCATCAATATTCTGCCGTTGCTGATCTTCCTCGCCTTCTTCCTGTTCATCATGCGCCAGATGCAAGGCGCTGGCGGCAAGGCTATGGGCTTTGGAAAATCAAAAGCGAAACTTTTGACCGAACGTCAGGGCCGCGTCACTTTTGATGATGTCGCCGGCATCGACGAAGCGAAAGAAGAACTCGAAGAGATTGTCGAGTATCTCAAAGACCCGATGAAGTTTCAGCGCCTAGGCGGCAAAATCCCGAAAGGCGCGCTGCTCGTTGGCCCTCCGGGCACGGGTAAGACGTTGCTGGCCCGCGCTATCGCCGGCGAAGCCAATGTGCCGTTCTTTACGATCTCCGGCTCAGATTTCGTTGAAATGTTTGTGGGCGTCGGCGCATCCCGCGTGCGCGACATGTTCGATCAGGCGAAAAAGAACGCGCCCTGCATTATCTTCATCGACGAGATCGATGCGGTGGGCCGTCATCGCGGCGCTGGTCTAGGCGGCGGCAATGACGAACGCGAACAGACCTTGAACCAGCTCCTCGTTGAGATGGACGGGTTTGAAGCCAATGAAGGCATCATCCTGATCGCCGCGACCAACCGTCCGGACGTTCTCGACCCGGCGCTTCTTCGCCCCGGCCGTTTCGACCGTCAGGTCGTGGTGCCAAACCCGGATGTCACGGGCCGCGAGAAAATTCTGAATGTTCACGCCAAGAAAGTGCCGCTGGCGCCGGATGTGAATATTCGAACCATCGCGCGCGGCACGCCCGGATTTTCCGGCGCCGATCTCGCCAATCTCGTGAATGAGGCTGCATTGCTCGCCGCCCGTCGCGGCAAGCGTTTTGTCACCGCGCGCGAATTCGATGACGCCAAAGACAAGGTCATGATGGGCGCGGAACGCCGCTCCATGGTGATGACCGAAGAAGAAAAGATGCTCACCGCCTATCACGAGGCGGGTCACGCCATGGTCGCGATCTGTGTGCCGGGTAATGATCCGGTGCATAAAGCGACCATCATTCCGCGCGGGCGCGCGCTGGGTATGGTGCAGTCTCTGCCTGAGCGCGACCGTTATTCCATGTCGCTGGAACAGATGACCGCGCGCATCGCCATGGCGATGGGCGGGCGTGTCGCCGAGGAACTCAAATTCGGCAAGGAAAAAGTCACGTCCGGCGCGTCATCCGATATTGAAATGGCGACCAAGATCGCCCGCGCCATGGTCACGCAATATGGACTGTCTGAGAAGCTCGGCCCCATCGCCTATTCCGAAGATGACGGCGAGGTCTTCCTTGGTCAGTCCATTGCGCGCAGCAAGGCAATTTCCACGGACACTGCGAAGCTCATCGAAGATGAGATCAAGCGCTTCGTGACCGAAGGGTTTGATCTTGCGAAAAAGATTCTGACCGAACGTCGTGACGATTGGGAAAAGCTTTCCCAGGCGCTTCTCGAATTCGAAACGCTGACCGGCGAGGAAATCAAGAAGCTGCTCGACGGCGGCGAGATTGTCCGCGAAGATCCGCTCGATCCGAAGGATCACACCCCGCCATCTTCCGTCCCAAGCGCTGGCGCCCCCACAGGCGGCAAAAAGCGCGATGACGGCGCCGGCGGCATGGAGCCAAGCCCGGCCTGACGCAGTATTTGACTGGTTCTGGACATAAGAAGGCTTTTCGCGCCACGGCGAAAAGCCTTTTTTCTTGGAACGGGTTCATCTTGCGCCGCGCAATTGCGCTGTTGCGGTCATGGCCTCTCCTCAATTTGAGGATTAGACTATCCTTGGGTTTCAGCGCTTGCCGCAAAAGGCAGGTGTAGAGAGGATCGGGCATAGCCGTGTCAGCAGAAACATCGAAGTCGCATCTTCCTTTCTTAATCACGCACATTGCGCTCGGCTTGGTCTATGGAGCGCTGCTTTATTGGGCGGCGGAGTATCTGAACCGGCATGAGCCGCTTTACGGGTTTGAGGAAGGTGAGGCATGGAACCGTTTCGTCGGCATCGGCCGGTTGATCGCGTGGCTCGGGCCGTTGCCTTTGTTGTTCGGCCTTGGCCGCATGAAAGCGATGCGGCTGGCGTTATGGTCGGCGAGCGCGGTCTTGCTGCTTTTTGTGTTCGGCTGGTTCGGCCCAGAGAATGTCTGGGAAGCGGTCGACGCCATCATCAATGTTTCGCTGTTCTCCCTCATCGTTCTTTTTATCCTTCATGAATTCATTCAAAGCGCCGCCGACGAAAACCGCTTAATAGCTTCCTATGAGGCTTATTTCAGCAATGCCTGGGGGCGCGGCTTTCAAGTCGTGCTGTCGCTCGTTTTCCTCGGCGCCTATTGGATTGTCATCTCCCTTGGCGCGTGGATGTTCGATCTGATCGGGCTCGATTTCATTCGCAGGGCTATCTTTTCCAGCGAATTCGGTTGGATCACGTCAGGGTTGGTTTTCGCCGTGGGCGCGCATCTTGCCGGTGCGGATATCGGTTTGACGCGGGGCGCGCGGCAAATCGGGTTGATGCTCTTATCGTGGCTCGCCGTTTTGATGACGGCGATTCTCGCCGCTTTTTTGATCGCGTTGTTCTTTACCGGGCTGCAGCCTCTCTGGGATACGGGCCGCGCCACGGTGCTGCTCTTGAACGCCGCAGCGACAATGATCTTTCTTATCAATGCGGCCTATCAGGATGGCGGCGTCGCAAACACCGCGTTCATGCGGACGACGATACGCTTTGCGGCGGTCCCGCTTGGGGGGATTGTCGGGCTTGCCGCGATCGGCCTCTGGCTGCGCGTCGATCAGTACGGCTTGACCCCGGCGCGCGTGCTCGCCGCGACCGAACTTGTAATCGTGTCGGTTTATGCGCTGGGCTACGCCGCGGCGGCGGCCAAGCCCGGACAGTGGATGGCGCTAGTTCAGCCTGTGAACATCGGCGCCGCCATCCTTGTCGCAGCGCTGCTGTCTGTGTTGATGACGCCCATCCTTTCACCCGCACGCGTTTCCGTCGCTGATCAGGTCTCACGTCTTGAGCGCGGTGTTGTGGAGCCTGATGAATTCGATTTCGGATTTCTCGCTAGCCGCCGCGCCGGCGAATGGGGCGAGCGCGCGTTGGAGCGTTTTGCTGCCCGGTCCGGAACGCCGCGTGACGAACGAATCGCCTTGCTGGCGCAAAATCCGGGGTCACAGGGTTATAACTTCACAGAACAGTCCATCGCTGTCAGGCGCGAGGCGCTCCGCCTTCTTGGCGACGGAGAGATACCCGACGGAATCATCCTTCGGCGCGAAGGCGCCGATCCTGTCGGGCAATGTCTGAACGAGAAACGGAATTTCGACGGCCGCGTTAAGGAAACGGAACGCATCCTGGCGCAGCCGGAGCGGCTACGCCCTGAAAATTTCGATACTGTGGAATATGAAGACGAGCCGCTTAAGGATGGCCGATGCCTGGTGCGGCTTATCGATGTGGATTTCGACGGTGACGAGGATGCGCTGCTCATCCACGCTGGCCGGCTCGCCTATGCTGGCGTCGCCGTTTACATTCAGGAAGACGCGCCTGTGTGGCGTTTTGCCGGTTATACTGCAGAGCGTGCGGAGAGGAACGACGGCGTGGCCTATGATTCCTTCCGTCGCGCCGAGGATGACGCCAAGCAGGCCGCAATTCTTGAAGGCCTTGGTAATGCACGCATTGTCGCTTCGCCGAAGAAAGATCTTATAGGTCTCGGTCAGCGCTTCCGCTTGAACTTGCCCGTTGATTATTTGACCCCAGAGGAAATGCGCGCGCGCATCGTTATGGAAGACGGTATCGAGCCGCCGCGCGCATTGTTGCAAACCTTCCCCGAACCGCCGGTCTCGTGGGGCTGTGCGCCGGAAGGCGCGCCAAGGCCGTGGGGTGCGGTCTGCTATGGCCGCTATGTCGAACTCTCCGGAGCGGCGCCTGAGGAGTTTCTCGTGATCGAGATTATGGAAGATATTGTCACGTTGCGGGCCTATCAAAACACCGCGCAAGGTTGGGCTGCGTTTGGCGACTCGGAGAGAAGTTTTGAGGAGCGTTACCAGGCGATCGCTGAAAGCCTTGGGTCGGCGAAAGAACCCCTGAGCGCAGAAGTGAAGGCGGCCTTCGCGCGTGAATTTGTTGGAGACCTTGAGATTGCGGATCCCGTCATCGGCGATATCGTTTTCGGCGAGTTTCAGTTTATAGTGGAAAACCGGCATGAACCGGGTCCGCGGTCCCGGCGCCGCTAGCGCGGCGCGAAAGAGGTAAGGTTTTCATGGAGACCTGTCGCATCATGGGCGTCGTGAATGCGACGCCGGATTCTTTTTCCGATGGCGGCGCCTATCTTGACGCCGGCGCTGCGGTCTCGCACGCGCTTCAGCTTCGCGAAGACGGCGCGGACATTCTCGACATTGGCGGCGAGTCGACGCGTCCCGGCGCCGACGACGTTCCGCTGGAAATCGAGCAGGCCCGGACCATCCCGGTGATTGAAGGTGTCCGCAAAAAAGGGTGCGCCGCTGAAATTTCCATCGATACGCGCAAGCCTGAGGTGGCGCGCGCCGCCGTGACGGCAGGCGCATCGATCTGGAACGATGTCACGGCGCTTACCTTCGCGCCCGACAGCCTGGAGGTCGCTGTGGCGCTTTCCTGCGACATCGTGTTGATGCACGCGCAGGGCGATCCGAAGACCATGCAGAAAGATCCGCATTATGACGATGTGGTGGAAGAGGTTTACTCCTATCTCGCAAAACGCATTGAGGCTTGCATCAAGGCGGGTGTTGACGAGGCGCGTCTGATTGTCGATCCGGGGATCGGTTTCGGCAAGACGCTCGACCATAATCTGGCGCTGCTCGCGAACCTTGATCGCTTCTGTGCGCTTGGGCGGCCCGTCCTTCTGGGCGCCTCGCGCAAACGCTTTATCGCCGCCCTCGACCGCGGCGCCCCCGCCAATGAACGGCTTGGCGGCTCCCTCGCGGCGGTCATGGCCGGGCTTACAGGCGGCGCTTCGATTTTCCGGGTTCATGACGTTGCCGAAACACGCCAGGCGATCAGCGTTTTTTCCGCTATTGAGAGCCGCCGGTAATTTCCGCTTTTTGTTAAGGCCTTTGCAGGAAACTGCATGCTAGCAGGGTCAATGAAGCGTTAAGGGACCGGGGCGGCATGCAAACCGGCGCACAGTTAACTAAAACTAAAGTCGACGAGGATGCGCTGGCGGAAAAGGCCCCCGGCGTTGACCCGGGTCTTCCCTTGCAACAGCTTGAAACGGAAAAGCTGTCGCTGATCGCGCGCATCGTGCATCTGCCATGGCTGATGTACAGCCTCTACCTGTTTGTTGCGGCGACCGCGATGTATCTTTTGGGCGTCCTTCTGGTGTTCCCGCGATATCTGTTAGGCCTTAATCACGCGCTCCTGCCCGTGGCGGAATGGCTCGTCTGGTATAGCGGCGTGCCCTTGGTGACCGGCATCGCCTTCGCGGCCGCAGACTTTTTCGTCTTTTTCGAAAGAAAGCGGCCAGTGCGGCGTTACCGCGAAGAATCCATGCGCGACGCAAAGGTGACGGTCGCCCTGACCGCCTATAATGACGAGGACAGCATCGCCGCGGCGGTGGAAAATTTCCTGTCCCATCACCGCGTGGAGCGGGTCATTGTCGTCTCCAACAACAGCACGGACAGGACCTTTGAAAACGCCGAAAAGGCGGGCGCTATCGTCGTCAACGAGGAGCGTCAGGGTTATGGCCGCTGCGTCTATCGTTGTTATCTTGAAGCGATGAAGCGCAGCACGTCGGACCTGATTGTCCTGTGCGAAGGCGACCGCACCTTCCGCGCCGCCGATATCGACAAGCTGGTGACATTCGTGCCGCATACGGACATCGTCAATGGAACGCGCACGGTTGAAACTTTGCGCGAACAGAAAACACAGCTCACAACCTTCATGTTCTACGGAAACCTCTTTGTTGCGAAGTTGCTGGAGGCGAAATATCTCGGCCGGGCGACGCTGACCGATGTTGGCTCCACCTACAAACTGGTTCGCCGTCGCGCTCTGGCGAGATTATTGCCGAAACTGAACCCGGAAGTGAATCTGGAGTTCAACGCCTATTTCATGGACAAGGCGCTTGAAAGCGGACTGACGCTTATCGAATGCCCTGTCACCTTTCACCCGCGCGTTGGCGAAAGCAAAGGCGGCAACACCGATAATTTCCGGGCGCTGCATGTGGGTCTGGAAATGATGCGCGGCATTACCTTCGGCTGGAAGAAAGCTGCATGACGACAGGTTATCATGAAACCCGGTTTTCCGAGGACAAGCGGCGCAATGTCGTATGGGGTGCTTTGTGGAGCTCCTACTTCTCCAAGCATATCGGGCCGGAGGATTGCGTTCTCGATCTCGGCGCCGGGCGCGGCGAGTTCACAAATAATGTCACGGCGAAACGGCGCATCGCGATCGACATGTGGCCGGGATTTCCGGAGCTAATGGCGCCGGGGGTTGAAAGTATTGTGGGCGATATCGCCGACTTGAATGCTGTTGCCGACGGGTCCGTGGATTTCGCTTTCGCGAGCAATGTGTTCGAGCATGTCACACAGGATCATTTCGCGGCGACGCTAAAAGGGCTGAAGCGGGTTCTCTCCGCCAAGGGACGCCTCACAATTCTTCAGCCGAATTATCGCTATGCGGTTCGCGAATATTTTGACGACTACACTCACATCGCCATCTGGTCCCATGTTTCCATCTCGGATTTTCTGCAGGCGAATGGATATGAGGTTGTCGACATTAGGCCGAAATTTCTGCCTCTGACCGTCAAGTCGCGCTTGCCGGTCCACCCGTTTTTGATCCGGAGCTATCTGGCCTCGCCCTTCAAGCCATTGGCGAAGCAAATGCTGATTGTGGCGAAACCCCGCCGCGAAAGCTAACGGCGTTTCAGGATCTCGATGACGCCTTCGCGCGCTACCGGCTCATAGGCGCCGAGAAGCTGCGGATTGCGTTTCAGCAATTCATTATAGAGTTCTTTGTCGGGCAGGCTGCGGATGATGATGTCCGGTTTCTGCGCAATGATGCGATCCAAGATCCGGTCGATCTCTGCATCGTAATAGGATTGGAAAATTGCTTTTTGGTCGGCGCTGAAGTGCTTCTTCTTCAAGCCCTCTTTCGCATAGAGCACGATCCATTGGCTGTGGATGCGGTCTTTCCAGACCGCGCCGATTTCCTGCGCCAGCGGGAAGGAGATGGAGATGTTGGTTGAAATCGCCAGCGCCGTCGGCTGATGCAGATCTTCCGCCCAGCTAAGGTCGTGCATGCGCGGGCGATTGTCGTCATAGGCGGCGTAGGTAGGCCAGGCCATGGCTGGAAGCATGAGCGCCAGCGCCACAGAAAAAACACGCCGCGAACCGGCTGTTTCATCCGTGCGTGGACGCAATGCAGCGGCGACCGCCGAGACAAGCGCCAGCCCGCCGAAGAATGAGGCGGGATAAAGGTGATAAGGAAAATATTTTCCCTGAACAAAATAAACCGCTGTGAAAGAGAGCGCCATGACGCAGAAGATCGCGATTGCGGGCGATGGTTTTCGTGTTGCGTTGAAGGCCAGCGCGATGGCGATGCAGGCGGCGACGGCGATGAACTCCTTCGACGTCAGACCGATCAAGGGGCTGGAGCGCAAGGGAACATAGATGTCGCTCATGAGGTGGGTGACGCCGCCGAGATAAGCCGGAAAGGCGAGGAGCGAGACGGCGGTCAGCGCGACAAAAACCACCCCCGCCGCAATCAGTCCGCTACGCCACAAAAAGACGATGCTCCGCTCGCGCCAGAAATAATAAAAGGCAAGCGCAATGCCGGGCGCAATAAAAAGAGGCGGTTTTATAGCCGCCGCCAGTCCCGCCAGAAACGCCGCAATTGCGAGCGCGCCAAGAGACGGCCAGTCACCGGTCTCGGCGTGACGAATGAAAACGCAGGCCGCCGGCAGCGCCAAAGCGGCGGCGAGATATTCGCGCTGGGCGAAGGCGTCATTGCACAGGAAAAAAAGAATAAACGCGGCGGGAGTGATGATGATGAGGCGGCTTGGACCAGCGCCGGCGAGTATGCGCGGTAAAATCCGGTCGCTGACAAAAAGCGCAAAAAGCACCGCAAGGTAACAGGTGGCGTAAACGGCGGCGCCGGCGCCGATGCCGGTCACCCCGGCGATCAAGGCGCCTGGCATATAAAGAAGGGTGGGGATCGGCGGCGTGGTTTCGAAAATATCCACATAGGCCGTCTCGCCGGCAAGCATGCGCTGGCACATATCCAGAAGCCAGCTCACATCCGGCGTCAAGCCGGCTTGCCGCAGCGGCAGAGAGAGACCGGCCAGGGCGGCGACCATGAGCCAGAAAACGGGGCCGTCCAGGCTGACCGCGAGCGCTGGCGCCGGGGATGAGGGCGCGCGCGATATCGATGGCTGGGCGAAAATGGTCATGATTTCGGCCGGTTTTCCTGCATTAAGGATCTCGGCGTAACCTAGCGGCCAATATCATGCCAATGTATTAAGAGCTTGGAAGGCGCCACATGTTAAGGCTTAAGTATTCGTAAAGGGAGCAGGGCCCATGCGGGGCGATGATCAGATGACAGGCAAGCGCGAAATTTTTGGAACTGACGGGGTGCGCGGTCTCGCCAATGCGGGCGCGATGACGCCCGACAATATTTTGCGTCTCGGTATGGCGGTGGGCCGTGTCTTCAAAAACGGTTCTCACCGGCACCGGGTTGTGATCGGCAAGGATACGCGTTTGTCGGGTTACATGATCGAGCCGGCGCTGACGGCGGGCTTTGCAGCTTCTGGTATGGATGTGTTTCTGCTCGGGCCATTGCCGACGCCGGCCATGGCGATGCTGACTCGCTCGCTACGCGCCGATCTCGGCGTAATGATCTCCGCATCGCATAATCCCTATCACGATAATGGCGTAAAATTTTTCGGGCCTGACGGGTTTAAACTTTCGGATGAAACCGAAATGGAGATTGAACGGCTGATGCGCGAAGGTCCGGACGCCGGGCGCGCAGGCGCCGCTGACCTTGGCCGTGTCAAACGCATCGACGATGCTGGCGCGCGCTATATTGAATTCGCAAAAGCTGCGTTTCCGCGTCGTCAATCGCTTGATGGCGTGCGCGTCGTCATCGATTGCGCCAATGGCGCCGGATACAAGGTTGCGCCCACCGTGTTGTGGGAGCTTGGCGCCGAAGTGAAATCCATCGGCGTTGAACCCAATGGCTTCAATATCAATCATGAAGTTGGTTCGACTTCGCCGGAAAAAATGCAGAAAGCGGTGCATGAATATCGCGCCGATATCGGCATCGCGCTCGATGGCGACGCTGACCGCGTCATTATCTGCGATGAAAAAGGGAATATCGTCGACGGCGACCAGATTCTCGCGCTTATCGCAAACGCATGGAAAAAAACCGGCGCCTTAAAGGGCGGCGGCGTCGTCTCCACTGTGATGGCGAATATGGGGCTCGACAAATTTCTGGGCGATCAGGGATTGAAGCTTGAGCGCACCAAAGTCGGCGACCGTTATGTGGTGGAGGAAATGCGCGCCAAAGGCATCAATATTGGCGGTGAACCATCAGGCCATGTGGTGTTGTCCGACTATGGCACCACTGGCGACGGGCTCGTGACCGCGCTTCAGGTGCTGGCGGTGGTTGCAAGCGAAGGCCGCAAGGTCAGCGATGTCTGCCGTTGCTTTGCGCCATTCCCGCAGCTCCTGAAAAATGTCCGCTACAAAGGCGGCGATCCCCTGGAAGCCGATGCGGTGAAAGCCGCGATCAAGGCGGGCGAAGACAAATTCGGCAAGGCTGGCCGTCTCGTGATCCGTAAATCCGGCACCGAACCCTTGATCCGGGTAATGGGCGAGGGCGAGAACGAAACCCTTGTCAGGGCTGTTGTCGAAGATATTTGCGCCGCGGTCGAAGCGGCGGCGTAATCCGGATTTGGAAAAGAAAAACGGCCGGGTGTGGGGGGCTGGCCCGGCCGTTTCAGTGATGCGCGTTAGGCGGCTTGGGTGCGCACCACGGGGAAGTCGATCTCCGTGTCGGCGACATGGTTGATGTAGTTCGTCAGAATATTCGCGACGACGACGCCAACAGTTTCGACAATCTCGCCTTCGTTGAGGCCGGCGTTCCTGGCGGTCGCCAGATCTTCGTCCGACACTTTTCCGCGTTTTTCGACAACTGCGGCTGCGAAAGTGAGAACGGCGTTCAGTTTCGGATCGGCGGACTTGCCATGAAGGCGAGCGGTGATTTCCGCTTCATCGACTTTGAGGCCGCGCGAAATCGCCGAATGCGCCGAGGCGCAGTAGTCACAGGCGTTTTCGCCGGCGACGGTGAGGGCGATCGCCTCTCTCGTTTTCTGGTCGAAGGAGCCTTTGCCGAGGGCCTCGTTGAAGCCGAGCGCGGCGGAAAGGACGGCCGGAGCGTTGCCGATGACGCGGTAAAGATTGGGGACGATGCCCAGCTTCGATTTGATGGCGCCGAAAAGCGCGGCGGCTTCGGCGGAGGCTTCGGCGTCGGAAAGTTGCGTAAGACGGCTCATATTGGTTTTCCTTTTTTCGTTGTGGTTCGTTTTTGATCGAGTCTTTTTGTTGCTGCGACCGGGTCTCTTGCGCCCTGCTGCGACGCTTCATATGTAATTGCGGACTGAATGGTCAACTATTGATTCCGGACCGATTGGTAACGATAGCGTGAGAGACGGAAAATGGCGCGATTGCGAGAATTTGAAATCGGCGAGGCGCTGGACGGCGTGATGGGCGTCTTCTGGCGTCAGGGCTATGACGGCGCCTCCATGCAGGACATCGAGGCCGCGACAGGGCTCAACAAGCAGAGCCTGTACCGGATTTTCCCGGATAAGCGGGCGATGTATCTCGCGGCGCTTGAACGCTTTGAGGCGATAGAGTTTGAAAAGGCGGAAGAAGCCCTCACCGGGCCCGCGACTGCGCGGGCGCGTTTTGAAGCGCTCTTTGGCGGCGTCATCGCACAGGCGGCGCAGGGCGACCGGCGTGGTTGTTTTCTTTGCAACGCCGCCGCCGATCAGGGCCAGGAGGACGAAGAGGCGACGGCGATTGTGAGCGCGGCCATGGGGCGGCTGGAAAAAATGTTTCGCAAGGCGCTGGCGATTTCCGCGCCATACAATCGTGATCGAAAAGCCTGCGAAGAACGGGCCGCCGCGTTGCTCTCTACCTATCTGGGCCTTCGGATACTGACCAAGGCGGACGCGCCCTTGCGCGTCATCAAGGCGGCGGCGTCAGCGGCGGTCAAGACAATATAAAACCCGCCGGCAAGATACGCATGCCAGCGGGTTTGGTTTACGCCACTCAAAGATAGTTTTAGGTGACGATGCGCACCTCCGCGCGGCGCGAACATTCACGGCGCGCGATTTTGCGGAGACGTTTATTCGGCACATAACGCGCTTGCGGGCCGCGGGCGTCCACGGTGCATAACAGGCGCGGACCGCGGCGGGTGTGCACGACCTCTTCGGTCAGGACAATGCGCGCGCGATAGCGTGTGTCGAACACTTCGCGGTTTACGATCCGGCCTTCGCGTCCGCGGTAGCCGTTGCGGCGGCCATAATCGTGACGGCGATCATAGCCGCGATTACGGTCGTAGCCCCGGCGCCTGTCATAGTGGTCATCATCGCCGAAGGTGATGGAAAAGCTGACGCCCGAATTACGGTAGGCGCCGGCGCGCGAATATCTGTCCGCCGAATAGTAATCATAATAATCCGCGGCGTGGCTGCGGTGGTCGTGATCGTGGCTGCAATAGGCGGGTTTCGCCCAGGCCGCCCCCGCGCCAAGGGCGGCGAGCCCTAACGCGCCAGCGATCAGCGGTTTCATAAATCGTTTCATGTCGCTCTCCGTGCTTTCCCCAGCCGGATGTCGATGACCCTTAAATGAACGGGAATTGGGGCGAGAATGGCGCGATTTCCGGTCAAAAAACGGCCCTGTTCTCCCCATGCCCACACATATGTGTGAGGTGGCGCGTGAGGGCGGCCGTCGAAGGGGCGCCGATGCGATTGCGCATAAGCGGCAAATCACCTTAACGATTCGCCCATGGCGTTCACCCATGACAAAGCTGAGGCCAGTGACGGCGCACCGCCGCTGGATCATTGCGGCCTTGCGGCGGCGATAGAGCTCGTTGGCGACCGCTGGACGCTGCTCATCATCCGCTCGGCGCTTTACGGCGTGACGCGCTTTGACGAGCTGCAGACCGGCCTCGGCATGCCGCGCACCGTGCTGTCGAACCGGCTGAAAAAACTGGTCGAGGGCGGGGTCTTGCGCCGCCGCGCCTATAAGCAGGCGGGTCAGCGCACCCGCCATCAATATGTTCTGACGTCCAAAGGCGTCGATCTGGCGCTGCCTTTGATGGCGCTCATGCAATGGGGCCAGAAACACATTCTGGCGGAAGCGCAGGCGGCGGCCATCGTCAGCCGCCGAACCGGTCAACCACTGCATCTCGGTCTTGTGGACACTGCAGGGTCAACCGCGTCGCTCTCGGAAGCGCAATTCAAAAAAGCGTCCTGACCTTTTTTCTCAATGCTGCGCCAGTTGTTGCATGACGCCGAGCCTGTCGGCGACCTGCCAATGTCCGGCGATCTTTCCGTCTTCGAAGGAATAGATCGTGGCGCCGGACATGGCGATGGATTTTCCGGACGCGGGAAAGCCTGGAATGTCGCCTTGATGCGTCGCTTCCCAGGTCCAGAAAATCGCGACCTGATCGCCGTCCTCAAAGCAATAGAGGATGGTGAAGCGCTGGTCGGGAAAGGGCGCGCGGGAAATACGGATGCGCTCCGTCAGTCCCGCCGCATCGAGGGTTTTTCCGTCCCATGGATCGCCGGGATCGTGGCGGATCACATAAGCTGGCGCGAGAAATCCCTCAATGGCGTCAAGATCGCCCCTGTTCCAGACGGCGTCGATAAAGCCGCGCAGCGTGTCGCTGTTTGAACTCATCACAGCGCCTCCATCACAAGCTGCGGCGCCCCGTTGGAGGTTTTTTCCGCCGTGTAGCCTTCCCGGTTGACCGTAACGGAAACGCGGCTGCGATAGGCGGAAAAGCTGTCGAACGTCACGACATCAACGGGTTCGTCAAATTTGAGGACGATCCGCAAATGATCCGGGGGCATGGACCTGATGGCGATGATCTCGCCTGTAAAGTCCTGGCTGAGATAACGGCCCTTAACCCGCGAACCAAGCTGGAAACGCTTGATCGGCGGGCGGTTGCCGATAGCGGCGTGCAGCGTGTTCCAGTCGCGGAAACCATATTGCTTTGCGACCAGTTCAAGACTTTCGCTGTGGGTGAGAAAATCGCCGTCTTCATCAAGTCCCGCGCGCAGGCGCTTCGCCTGTTGTTTTAACGCATCAAGAGACGGAATAGCAGGTGTCGTCATGGCAGACCTCGTCTTTCGCCATGCGGAAATGTCAGATGGGGCTCGCATTGCCATCAGTCCGCGTGGCTCGAAAGCGTGGCTGACCAGTGCAGTATCGAAGGACTTCACCAAAGCATATCGCTCGCGAGCGGCGGGGGCCTTCACCCGGCGCGGGACATAACGCCGCGAGCGGCGCCCTGTCAATCCACTTTTCTACCGGTCTGGCGCCCGCCGGAAGCCATCATGGCGGCGATCAGCATCAAAAAGACGCCGAACCCGAAAACCAGCCAGGCGGCGGCGGGCTCCGCCCCGATGCGGAAGGCGAGGTCCGGGAAAAGCTGAAGCCCGAGCGCGGCAAGACAGCAGGCAAGGCCTGTCCAGATAAGGCTGTTGGTCATGAAACTGGTCTCTCTCCGAAAGCGCCCCAGCCCGAAGATGAAAGAGCGGATATTGCGCAATTCGGGCGCATGTTTGAAAACCATGGGGCGTTCGTGTGTATGTTGCGGCGGAAGAAAGGAACCAAATGAAAGGCCGCGTACTCATCATCGCCGGGTCGGACCCATCGGGCGGCGCCGGCATTCAGGCCGACATCAAAACGGTGACGGCGCTTGGCGGCTATGCGGCGAGCGCGATCACCGCGCTCACCGTGCAGAACACCAAAGGCGTCACCGCCGTTCACGCCGTCGCGCCGGACGTGATCGCCGCACAGATAGAAGCGGTGATGAGCGACATCGGCGCCGACGCCATCAAGATCGGGATGATCGGCGATGTCGAAACAGCGGAAATCATCGAAACGGCGCTTAAGAAATATTCCGGTGTTCCCGTCGTGCTAGACCCCGTGCTGATCGCAACCAGCGGCGATGCGCTGGCGAAAGACGGCGTCGCGGCCTTCATTCGCGATCGCCTCGCGCCGCTCGCGGCGGTCATTACACCGAACATTGATGAAGCGGGCGCGTTGACCGGCGTGACAATAAAGGATCGCGACGAGATGATTGCGGCGGGTGAGGCGTTGGTCGCGTGCGGCGCAGGCGCCGTCCTTGTCAAAGGCGGCCATATGAGCGGCGATCGTGTCGAGGATGCGCTGGTTTCCGCTTCGGGCGCGCGCATCTATTCCAATCCGCGCATTGATACGACCTCGACACACGGCACCGGCTGCACATTGGCGTCTGCGATTGCGACCGGGCTGGCGCAAGGAATGCCGCTGCAAACAGCGGTGAAGCGCGCCGTCGATTATGTGCACAAGGCGATTGCAACAGCGCCGGGTTTCGGTGGTGGAAACGGACCGCTCAATCACGCGCATCCGTGTGAGGACTAGTCGGCGCCAGCACGCCTAACGCGCATAGAAGAAATTCTGGTTTGCCTGATGCGTGTCCTGATCCGATATGCAAGCGAAAGAAAAAGGAGACGGCCATGATCGCCTATGATTTCGTGACGCTCGATGTTTTTACAGACAAAAAATTCACTGGCAACCAGCTCGCCGTGCTGATGGATGCGCGTGGCCTGTCGACGGAAGACATGCTGGCCGTCACCCGTGAGTTCAATCTCTCCGAAACAACCTTTGTGTTGCCGCCGGACAGCCCGGAAAACACTGCGCGCGTGCGTATTTTCACGCCGGGCTATGAGATGCCCTTCGCGGGTCATCCGACGGTCGGAACCGCGATTGCGATTGCGCGCGCGCGGGGGCTGAAAGGCGAGATTAGGCTGGAACTGAATACCGGCGTTTTCCCGGTGACGGTGGAAGCCGCAAGCGAAAGCGGTTTTGCAGAATTTCAAAACCCGAACCTGCCCATAGAAACCGGCGCCGCGCCATCGATCAAGGACATTGCGGCGGCGCTTTCGATTTCTGAAGACGCCGTCCAGCAAGGGGCGAAAGCGCCGCGCCTTTGCGGCGCGGGGGTCGATTATCTCTATGTCTGCGCCACGCTGGAGGCGGTGCGATCGGCGAAAGTCAACAGCGCCGCCTGGGACGCGTTGAAGCTCGATGATGTTATCGGTCTCTATCTTTATGCAAAAGGCGGCGAGGCGGCGGATGCGGCCTATCATGCGCGCATGTTCGCGCCCAATGCCGGCATTCTGGAAGACCCGGCGACGGGAAGCGCCGCCGCGGGTTTCCCTGCGCAAATCATCCGTAGTGAGACTATCGAGGACGGCGTCCACCGCTGGGTGATTGAACAAGGCTTTGAGATGGGCCGCCCGAGCCGGATTATCGCGACGGTCGCCGTCGAAAAGGGCGCCGTACAATCGGTGCGTATCGGCGGCGATGCGGTTTTTGTGCAGGCGGGTCAGATTTTCATCTGACGTTTTCGTCCGTCCGTTCAATCATGGGCTCAAGCTCTCCGGCGAGGCCGTCGCCCGCTTCTATCGCGCCCGTTCGCTTTTTGCTGAAGGGTGAGCGCTGACTGACAGCGAGGCCGGCGAGGATGATGGCGAGGGCGATCAGCGCGTTCAGTTCGAGCCGTTCGTGATACATGATCGCCCCAAGGCCAACCGCCCAGAGCGGGGTGATGTAATTCGACAGCGCCATGAAGCCGGCGCCGGCGCGCCGGATCAGCATGATGATGAGAACGCCGTTAATCCCGGTCGGAAAGACGCCGAGAAAAACGATGCTCCACAGGCTGGCGGCGCTCCATTCCTCTTGCTTCAGATCAGTGAATAAAAGCGCCGGAACGGCCATGAAGGCGGCGACAATCAGCATGCCGGACGCGAACACACGGGGGCGGATCGGCGGCGCCCGGCGCGAGAGAACCGCAGAGACAGCGTAAAGCAGGGTCGCCAGCAACAGCCCCGCCTGCGCCAGAAAGCTGCTTGTCAGGGCGCCTTTGACGGCGTCCGGCCCCATTAACAAAATCACGCCCAGAAAGCCGAGCGCGAAACCGGCGAGCTTGCGTCCTGTCAGATGTTCACCCGCGAAAAAATAGGCGAGGCCGACTGTCCAGATTGGCATAAACGCCATGTAAACGCCGGCGAGGCCGCTCTCCACATGTTGTTGCGCCCAGGGGAAGAAATAGAACGGCAACACATTGCCGCTTGCGCCGACGGCGATCATCCAGATCCAGGATCGGCGGATGCGCCAGTTGTTCCCGCTACGGATCAAAAAAGGCGGCAGGCGCCGTCCGGCGGCGCGCATCAGGAAATAAACGAGGATGGCGGCAACCCAGAGCCGCCCGGCGGCGACCACGGCTGGCGGCGCCGTTTCCACGGCCTTGCGGATAAAGGCGAAGGAAGAGCCGCCAAATGCCACGATCAGGGCGAGCAGCGCCCAGTCGAACAGGGTCGCCTCCGCCGGGGTGATGTGTTTACGAGCCATTAATATCCGCGCTATCGGCGCCGCCGGTTTCGCGCAAGGGAGAAAATCTCTTCGCCTGACAAAATTTTATCATTTGACGCTGGCGCCCTTTCTATGCGAAGGCGGGCGTGGGCCACGCCTCCCCAACGGGGCGCGAGCCATCTGGAAGGATGGAGTAAAACATGCCAGAAACCACGCCAGCGGTGCGTCCAGCGCGCCCGCATTTTTCGTCCGGCCCCTGCGCAAAGCGCCCCGGATGGTCACCCCAAAATTTCAGCACCGATACGCTTGGCCGTTCGCACCGCTCGAAAGTCGGCAAGGCGCGCCTCAAAGAGGCGATCGACCGCACCCGCGCGTTGCTCGGTGTGCCCGATGATTATCGCATCGGCATTGTGCCTGCGTCCGACACCGGCGCCGTCGAGATGGCGATGTGGTCCATGCTGGGCGCGCGTCCGGTGGATATGCTCGCCTGGGAAAGTTTCGGCGAAGGCTGGATCACCGATGTGGTGAAACAACTCAAACTCGATGCAAACATCCTGAAAGCGCCTTACGGCGAGATCGTGGATCTTTCTGCGGTCAATCCGGCGCATGACGTCGTCTTTACCTGGAACGGCACCACGTCGGGTGTGCGCGCGCCGAACGCCGACTGGATTTCGGCGGACCGCGAAGGCGTGACGATTTGTGACGCGACCTCGGCGATTTTCGCGCAGGCGCTCGACTGGCCGAAGCTCGATGTTGTCACCTACTCATGGCAGAAAGTGCTCGGCGGCGAAGGCGCCCATGGCGTCCTCATTCTGTCGCCACGCGCGGTCGAACGTCTCGAGAGCTACACGCCCGCCTGGCCCATGCCGAAACTCTTCCGCATGGTGAAAGGCGGCAAGCTCAACGAAAGTATTTTCGAGGGCGCCACCATCAACACGCCGTCAATGCTGTGTGTCGAAGATTATATCGACGCGCTGAAATGGGCGGAAAGCCTTGGCGGGCTAGAGGCGCTTCACGCCCGCGCCGAAGCCAACGCCGCCGCCCTTCATGACTGGGCCGAAGGCGCGCCGTGGATTGACTATCTCTGCGCCAATCCCGGCATTCGCTCCAACACCTCCGTGTGTTTGAAGATTGTCGATCCGGACATCACGAAACTTGACGACGCCGGACAGCGCGCGTTCGTCAAGTCCATGGAAAAGCGCCTCGAAGAAAAAGGCGCCGCCTATGATATTGGCGGTTATCGCGACGCGCCGCCGGGCCTTCGTATCTGGTGCGGCGCCACCGTTGAAACTGCGGATATCAAGGCGCTCGGCCCCTGGCTCGACTGGGCCTTCGCCGAAGCCAAGTCCGCCCTCTAGTTTTCTTATTCAAATTCAGATCGGGGAATCCCCATGCCTAAAGTTCTCGTTTCCGACAAGCTGAGCGAAACCGCCGTCAATATTTTTAAGGAGCGCGGCGTCGATGTCGATTTCGAACCGTCGCTCGGCAAGGACAAGGAAAAGCTTCTCTCCGTGATCGGCCAGTATGACGGTCTCGCTGTGCGCTCCGCCACCAAGGCGACGGCGGCGATCATCGAAGCCGGCAAAAATCTCAAAGTCATCGGCCGCGCCGGCATCGGCGTCGACAATATCGACATTCCGGCGGCGACGGCTGCGGGCATCGTTGTGATGAACACGCCCTACGGCAACGCCATCACAACCGCCGAACACGCCATTGCAATGATGTTTTCGCTTGTGCGCTCGATCCCGCAGGCGAGCGCTTCGACCCATCTCGGCAAATGGGAGAAATCGGCCTTCATGGGGACGGAAGTCTTCGGCAAAACTCTCGGCGTTATCGGTTGCGGCAATATCGGCTCCATCGTCGCCGATCGCGCTGTCGGTTTAAAAATGCGCGTCGTCGCCTTCGACCCGTTTCTCACCGAAGAACGGGCCATCGAACTCGGCGTCGAAAAGGTCGATCTGGAAACGCTGTTGTCGCGCGCCGATATCGTGACGCTGCACACGCCGCTGACGGACCAGACGCGCAACATTTTGAGCCGTGACAATCTCGCCAAGCTTAAAAAAGGCGCCTATGTCGTCAACTGCGCCCGCGGCGGTCTCGTCGACGAAGATGCGTTGAAAGACCTCCTGGACGCCGGTCAGCTTTCCGGCGCTGCGCTTGATGTGTTTGCAACGGAGCCTGCGACGGAGCATCCGCTGTTTGGCCATCCCAAAGTCATCGCCACGCCGCATCTCGGCGCCTCGACGTCCGAAGCGCAGGAAAATGTCGCGATCCAGGTCGCCGAACAGATGGCGGATTATCTAACGCGCGGCGCGGTCTCCAATGCGCTCAACTCTCCCTCGGTGACGGCGGAAGAAGCGCCGCGGTTAAAGCCCTATATTGCGCTGGCGGAAAAGCTCGGCCTGTTCGCCGGACAGCTGACGCGCACAGGGCTAAAGCAAATCGAAGTGACTTATGAAGGCGAAGTCGCTGCGCTTAACCTGAAGCCGCTGACAGCTTCCGCAGTGGCGGGCGTCTTGAAGCCCATGCTGTCAGAGGTGAACATCGTCAATGCGCCGGTGATTGCGCGCGAACGCGGCGTGACGATTTCCGAGACAACCTGCGACGATGCGGAATCCTATGACAGCATCATTCGCCTGAAGATCACGACCGAACAGCAAACACGCACGGTTTCCGGCACGATCTTTGGCGGCGCCCCGCGCATTGTCGAGATCAAAGGCGTTGAGATGGAGGCGTCTTTCGCGCCGCATATGCTCTACACCACCAATGAGGACAAGCCGGGCTTTATCGGCGCCCTTGGCAAGACGCTGGGCGAGGCCGGGGTCAATATCGCGACCTTCAATCTTGGCCGCGCCGGACCGGGCGAGGGCGCCATCGCACTCGTTGCGGTGGACGATCCGATCAGCGACGAGGTTCTCGAAAAGGTCCGTGCGCTGCCTCATGTGACCCAGGCGACGGCGCTGTCATTCTGACAGCGCCAATGCCCATTGCGTCTATTCGGCATCAGGTTCCCGGCATTGATCAAGCATGGCGTCGAGGCGGGAGCGATCCATCCACTCGCCACTTTTCATGACGCCAACGACCGAAGTCGTCGCGCTGATATTTTCAAGCGGGTTGCCTGATAGAAGAACGAGATCCGCCTTCGCGTCTTTGACGATGAGACCTTCGGCGCCGGTTTTCCCCGCCCAACGGGCGGGATTGACGGTCGCAGTCAGTAAAGCCTCGTACGGCGTCATTCCGCTTTTGACCATCAGCATCAATTCCTGATGCGTGGAGAATCCTGGCGCCACAAGCCCCACGGCGTCTGTTCCCAGAAGGAGAGGAACGCCGGCGTCGTTAAGTTGTCGCGTCAGGGTGCGGTGTTGCGCCGACTGCTCGTTCAATCCTTCGATCTGTGTGGCGTAATTTTCGCCAAAGGATTGGCGGAAAAAGTTTCTTTCTGCTGACATATTCCGGCGCCAATAGGCGGAGACATAAGCCGTTTCGGGCGCGTCATAGAGCGCCGCTAACGAGGTGTCGTCCAGATATTTAGCGATTGTTTCAAAAACGATAAGCGTTGGCGTTACATAAGCGCCGCTTGTTTTTAGCGCGTCCAAAAATTCCGGCGCATCGGCGAAATCCTTGCCGTCGCCCAACATCTTCACGAGTTCTTCAGCGTGTTCGATGGAGCCCAGCCGGGCGTTTTCCGCCTCGCTTTTCCCTTGTTGAATATGTCCGGCCACAGGGACGCCCAGTGCTGCGGCGGTTTCAATGACGGCGTCATAGGCTGGCTGGGGCAACGTATTGTGGACTTTGATAAGATCGTATCCGGCGGCGACCTGCGCGCGAACGACCGCTTCGGCTTCTTCGGCGGTGGTGACCTTGGGGCCGAAAGAGTCCGGCAAGGTTGAATGGAGCGATGGGCCGGCAAGAAGAAGCTCCGGGCCGGTCAGGGCTCCGTTCCGGAGCTCGTTGCGCAATTCAAGGTCGCCCGGTGTGCCGCGCATATTGCGAATTTTGGTGACGCCATTTGGCAGATAAAGGCAAAGATCGCGGGCTTTACGATCGCGGGAAGGATCCCCATCCCAGGGGAGAATGAGCCCCAGATGGGTGTGCATGTCCGCAAGGCCGGGGATCAGGTAGCCGCCATTGCCGTCGATGATCTGGTGCGCGTGAGCAGCGCTCTGTGCGCCGGAAAGAATCTCCGAAATTCTGCCGTCACGGATCAGCACGGTCCGGTCTTGCAGGATGGTTTCTTCCGTCATGGGAATGACGTTCACATTGCGGATGGCGATATCGGCTGGCGGCGCCGTTTGCGTGGCGCAGGCGCCAGCCAGAAGCGTCGCGGCGGCGGCGAAAAGGCGGTGGATGGTCATGGGTCTCTCCCGGGTTGGTTCGGGTGAGATTTCTGGGCGCCTTGCGCGCCCGCGTCGTCCAGATACGTGTTTTCGGACGTCCAGATCAGTGTTGCTGGGTGTTTCGGCGGCGGTATTCGCTCGGGGTGACCCCCAATTCTTTCTTGAAGACCGCATTGAAGCTCGATTTTGAGGTGAAGCCCGCTTCAAAGGCGATATCGAGGATTGTCGCGTCGGGCCGGGCGTTCAGCATGGCGCAGACGTCGCTGACCCGGAATGCGTTGATATAGTCGCAAAAGCTGCGCCCGGCGCCGGCGTTAATCGCGCGGGAGACGTCGCGTTCGGTCAGATTGGCGACGGACGCGACGTCGGACAGGGTCAGATGCGGCTGGCGATGAAGCGCTTCGGCTCGGATTTTTTCGTCAATGGTCAGGAACAGGAGTTCGTCGGCGGGATCGGGCGTGGCTTTGGAGGGAGTGGCGGGTTCGTTTCCAGCCAGTCCCTTGAAATATTCTGGCTGGGTGATGGCGCGCCAGACAAGCGCGCCCATCAGCGCCCCACCAGCTGTCAACACACCAGCATAGGAAAGTGTTTCCACCAGCGGGCTCTGCAGGCTGCGTGTGAACATGCGGACGGCGTCGATCGCGGTAAGCGCCGCAAATCCGGCAAAGACCTGTGTGATCCAGTTCAGTCGGATCGACGCCGCGTCGGAGCGGGTTGATGCGGTCTCGGCGTGATAGCGGCCGATAAGCCGGACGGTCAGCGCGCCATAGGTGACGAGGCTCGCCAGCGCAGCGAGATGAATAAAGTCAAACCACTGTGCGAGGGGAAGGGCGACGAGCGCCGGAATGAAATGGGGATAAACCCGGCGCCAGTCATGGCCGCCCGCGAAGATCAATCGCCGCACAAAAATATAAAACAGCGGCCCATAAACAAGCCCGAATGCCGGCGTGACGAGTATTGCGCCCGGGAGAAGGCGTGTTTCCTCCAGCGCATTGAAAAGCATATGGACTGAAAACAGAATGAGAAGCGCCGCGAGCGCGCGCAAGCGCCGCCGCGGCGTGAGAATCAGCCCCGCTGTCAGACACGCCGAAGCGAGCAGCCATTGCAGCAGGTTGATCATTTCGACGGTCATGCCCTCACCCCTTCGCGCGCCGTTCCCGCGTCTTTCTCGCGCAATCCTGCCAGCGAAGTCCATGGGCTGGCAAACCCTCGCTTCCTGCGTTGACCGGGCCTCCGAAAGCCCTATGGTGCGCCCGCATTATCAGGAATTTCGGAGACCAATATGGCGGATGTGGCGGTCGTCGGCGCGCAATGGGGCGACGAGGGCAAGGGCAAGATTGTGGACTGGCTGTCGGCGCGGGCCGACGTTGTCGTCCGCTTTCAGGGCGGTCATAACGCCGGCCATACGCTCGTCATTGACGGCGCCGTTTATAAACTCTCGCTGCTTCCTTCTGGCGTTGTCCGCAAGGGCTGCGTCGGGGTGATCGGCGCCGGTGTTGTCGTCGATCCGTTTGCGCTGCTTGCAGAGATTGGCCGCATCAAGGAGCAGGGCGTCGAGGTGACGCCTGACAATCTGATCATCGCCGAAAATGCGACGCTGATCCTGCCCGTGCATGCCGAACTCGACGCTATGCGTGAGAGCTCGGCTTCCGGCGTCAAGATCGGCACGACCAAGCGCGGCATCGGTCCCGCTTACGAGGACAAGGCCGGGCGCCGGGGCCTGCGCGTTATCGATCTCGCCAGCCCCGATACGCTGGCGGCGAAAGTTGAAAACCTGCTCGTCCATCACAACGCCCTGCGCCGCGGCTTTGGAGAGGCGGAGGTTGATGCGGGCGCGCTGGTGGCGCAGCTCAAAGACATTGCGCCGAAGGTGACGCCGTTTATCAAGCCGGTCTGGCGCGAACTTGACCTGGCGCACAAGAGCGGAAAGCGCATTTTGTTCGAGGGCGCCCAAGGCATGCTGCTCGACGTCGATCACGGCACTTATCCTTATGTGACCTCGTCGAACACCGTGGCGGGGCAGGCGGCGACCGGCTCCGGCATGGGACCTCGCTCGGTCAATTATGTGCTCGGCATCGTCAAGGCCTACACCACTCGCGTCGGCGAAGGCCCATTTCCGACAGAGCTTCACGATGATGTTGGAAAACGTCTCGGCGAACGCGGTCATGAGTTCGGGACTGTGACAGGGCGCCAAAGGCGGTGCGGCTGGTTTGACGCCTGTCTCGTGCGCCAGTCGCTGAAGATCGCGGGCGTCGACGGCATTGCGTTGACCAAGCTCGACGTCCTGGACGGTTTTGATGAGTTGAAAGTCTGCGTCGGCTATAAAATCGGCGGCAAGGAATTCGACTACCTGCCGTCCGGCATGGACGCGCAGGCAAACGCCGAACCGGTCTATGAAGTCATGGAAGGCTGGTCAGGCTCCACGGAGAAGGCCCGGTCATGGGCCGACCTTCCGGCGGAAGCGGTGAAATATGTCCGCCGTATTGAGGAGCTGATCGAAACGCCGGTGGCGCTCGTCTCAACCAGCCCTGAGCGCGATGACGTTATCTTGATGCGCGATCCGTTTCAGGATTAACTGCCCGGCTGACGGTTGCTAGTGACACGGCAAATGTCGGTCATCTCGCTCGCGCAGCGGTGTGAGGCCGTCCGCACGAGCGTAGTCGACGACGAGATCGGCTTCGCGCCAGCGTGATCGCTTCATATTATGCGCCGCTATAAGGACAGCGCTTCCGAGAAGTTCTGCGCGTACATGCTCGTGCTGGTCTATCGCCATCATTTCACGCAGAAGTTCCTCGGTATAGTGAGTTGGGACTTCTCCAATTAGACCCGCTAGACCTTCTCGCATTTCTTTTGAGCCGCAGGCTAACTCATGCACGCGCGTAGGCTTGTCGCCCCTATAAGCAGCAAGAAGAAGCTTCATCGGAAAGTCCCAGTCTTCCCTGAACGATTCGATATTTTCAGATTTTAACCTATCTAGCTCTCCTTCAGCCCAGGCGATAACTTCTGGGCTTGAAGCCCCCGCAAGTAAAAGCGTTTGATTGTTGCGGGGATTGTCGAGCGATGCTGCTGCTTCATCCCAGTCAAAGGAGCAATAGAACGGGCCATTTATGATGAGGCAATTCGCCATGGTTTGACGTCCCCACCAAGCGGCGAATTCATCTGGAACGTTTTTATTCTCGCCATATCCGACAGCGTCCCATACCGGTCCCCAGAAACCGGGGCCAGAGCCCGGCCCGGTGACGCCCGTCACCCAGAGAATGTGTTCGCCAAAGGCCGCTTTAACGAAATCATATTCGCCTTTCCTGATGAAATAGGAAAGCGCTGCGCCAAGGCGCGTGGCGTCAGGCGCCGTTTCCGCGATAATTGAACGAAACAGCGGCTCTGCTTCCGGGTGATCTCCCTCCGCGAGCGCGCGTAGAATTGTTGTTTTTGTGTCTTCAGGCTCCGGACTTTCTCCAAAGACCAAAGATGTAATGCCGCCTACCGCTTCTTCCTCCGTCCCGGCGATTCTATCTTCAAACCGCCGCATGACGAACCCTGGATCGTCATAACGCGCTAGCAGCCATTCTGTCGGCTTGTCCGGATGAATATTCATGAGATGGTTCAGCGCATCCAATCCGATTTGCCTTTCGAATTCCGTCGCCCCTTTTCGCAGACCCTGGTCGACAAGCTTTTCCAGTTCGGCGATCTGCGCCATGCGGTCCGGGTTCCGTTGTATTTGCAAGTAACGGTTTATTGCGCGGCGCCACATGGAATCTGCGCCGAAATCATCTTCATTTATGCGCGAAAATGCGTCGCCCCCAACGATAAAGCCCTCTTCTGGGTCGTTGCGTAGCATAAGCACATAGCGGTCGCCCTTTTGGTAGATCATGCGATTGCATGGCCCCATGTAAGCTTCCGGGTTTGCCGATAAGATATCGGCTGGATCGCTTGGCGTCGGTTTGCCCAAGTCCGCCCAAAGGTCTTTCACTTGCTTGCTCGGAGAACCCTTCAGAATTTCGTTGACGCTGAAGATTACGGACTTTGAATGTGAGTTTTCGCCTCGTTCCGTGCGAATGGCGGTGGCCACAACAATGGCGTCGGATGCATCAATCAATTCAAAGTTTGATTTAAGAAACGTGCCTGGCGCCAGCGAGCATGCAACTGCAGCCGGTCCACATAAGAGCACAATGACTGATAACGCGAAAATGCGAACGCACATAATGGCCCCCCTTTTTTAGGGAGCCTAAACTACAAGTGCAATAACGTCTAAGACTTTTGATGCTCCGCAATCCGCTGCGCGATCATGGCGTGGCCGCCAAGCATGCGAATGCGTTCGGTTTCGCTGGGCGCTAAAGACCAGTCGCCCATCTCCACCGTGCCGCCAAGCAGGATCGCGCCTTTGCGCGGGAACATGTAAAGGACGCCTTCCGGCGTGCCGTGCACATAGCCGTAATCCACTTCCGGCTGCGGCAGCAGCATGGTCAATTGCCCGCGCGCGGGCCCGAGCGTCTCATCGCCGAACAGGTTGCGTGCGCCAAGTCCGGTGCAATTGAAGATAAGTTTCTCCTTTAGATCGAAAACATCCTCTGCGGTTTCAAAATCTTTCTGGATGATGCGCCCGCCTGCATTTTCGACATCGTGCATCAGTGCGCGCAGATAAATATCCGGGTCGATCATGATGGCGTGATGACGCTCCACATAGCCGTAACCGAAATAGCGTTCGGGATCGGTTTCGATCGCATGCCCCGCATAAAGCGCATCGCCTTCAAGGGTGGGGCGGTAAGGCCTGATCGGCGCCTCTTCGCGCAGGCCCAGATAGCGCATGTAATAGACGCCATATCGGGGATCGTTCGCGAGGTGTTGGAACTTGCGCTGGGCGATTTGCGCCGCGCGGATGAATTGCCCGGCGAATTCTTCGCTGATCGCGTCGCGGCTGTCGAACAATGTTGTTGGATGCCAATAGGCGCCGGCGATGTTGGACGTTGTGTAAGGCGGCAGCGCGGCGCCATAGACGCTGACCTGATAGCCGCGGCGCAGTAGTAGGAGGGCCGTCGTCAGGCCGTTCACCCCGGCGCCGATCACCGCCGCGCGGCGCTCATCGATCGTTTCAGCCAGTTCAACCGCAAGCTGCGCACAGCCCCAGGAGAGCGTCACGCCGCAGCCGCCATGACCGTAATTATGGATGACGTCGCGGCGGCCGAATTGTTCATGCTCCAGCCGGAAACCATTGCTGCGATAGGGTCTGAGGCCCACCACTGTCCGGATTTCCCGTGAGGGCTGAGACAGGACCGGCGCATAGGGCGCGTCGAAGGGCCTTGCGTGATCGTCAGCCGCGCGGGCGGGCAGGGCGCCGAGCGCCGGTGAAAGCGCCGCTGCGGTCAGAAATTGTCGCCTCTGGAGCATCCGGTAAAATCCCCTTCGCTGTCGCCAGCCCATCTTTCCGCTGACGGCGGGGTTAGGCAAGCTCCCACACTCGTGAGAAAGAGGTGTCTGGTGTGACAAAGATGCGGCGATTAGGATGGGGCAAAAGGATCATTCACAATGCGGGTCAAAAATTTTATTTTTCCAGCCATTTTGGTTGTCGGGCTTGCGGTCTTTGCGCTGACAGGTCGCGATACCGCCAGCGGCGCCGATTATACGCTCGATCGCGAGCCGGATGTGATTGCCGCGACTTTTTCTTCGGCGTGGTGTTCTTCCTGCAAGATTCTGAAGCCGCGCCTTGCCGAGGTCATGCCGGATTTCGCTGACCAGCCGGTGAAATTCGTGGAGCTTGATTTCACCTTCGGCGAGCGCGACGACATAGAGGATCAGGCGCGCGCCGAAGGGCTGGAAGACATCTATCCGCGCTTCAAAGGCGCGACCGGGTTCACGCTGCTTGTTGACCGCAAGACTGGCGACATTATCGACAGTCTTACGGTCAATTATGACAAGAACGCCATGCGCAGCGCCATTGCGCAGGCGGTCGCCATCGCCGCACGTAGTGGCGTGGCTGAAGACAATGATCATGATACGGAAGAATAAATCCGGAACGGATTTCCCAGCATTTTCAAGCGCTGTGCAACGGATTGTGAAATTGTAATTGGCGCCGATTTAACTTGCCTTTTTGGCCTGTTTGAGCCACGATTATTTCTGTTCCGAGGGGCGTCCCGCCTGTCGCCAATTGACGACGGCTTGTGCGACGCGCAACTCTTTGATTCTTATCCGGATCGGGAGCAATGTGCGCCAGGAAGCTAGGGCAAATGGGACTGAGATGCACCCTGTGAACCTGATCCGGGTTATGCCGGCGAAGGGACGGAGCCGCATTGGACCTTGCGCCTCAGAGCAGGGGGGAGGTCCGACGTCGATTTCCTCGTCGCCAGATCTTGGAAGCATATGCGGCGATGAGGAGACCGGCATTAAGGTGACTGTTTCTCGGTTTGAGTTTCGCAAAACGTTACTTTGCAGCGTTGCTATTGCGGCGCAGGCTTTCTTCGCCATTTGCTTTTTAGCAAGCGCGGTTGCGCTGAGGGCGCGGCTGCGTCGATTGACGGCGGCGCTGCGTTAAATGCTGATGCCGCACAGTAAACGCGTTTTTGCGCTTTCCTTTTATCTTGCCGCGCTGATTGCAACCGGCGCCATGGCGCCAGTTGGCGCCGCTGGCGATGGCTGCGAAGCGACAAAATACAAAGACGCCGATTTTGTTGTTTGCCGCTTTGATCCGGCGATTCACGATATTCGCCTGTTCCTCAACGATGAGGACGGCGAACCCTACCGTCATTTCAACTGGGTGAAGGAAGCGCTGGCGGAACGCAACGAAACACTCCTTTTCGCCATGAACGCCGGGATGTATCACGAAGACCGCAAGCCGGTGGGCCTTTATGTTGAGGAAGGTGAGGAAACAGCGCCACTCAATGACAATGACGGCCCGGGAAATTTCCACTTAAAACCGAACGGAGTGTTCTGGATTTACTTTGAGCACAACATGAAAGCAGCGGGCGTTTCCGCAGTTGACGGCTCCAGCTACAATGCGCCCGACGCCATTCACTACGCCACGCAATCGGGGCCAATGCTGGTCATTAATGGCGCCATCCATCCGCGTTTCCTGCCGGATTCGGATTCTCTGAAACGCCGCAACGGCGTCGGGGTGAGCGAAGAAGGCGACGTCATCTTTGTGCTGGCCGACAGTCCCGTCAGATTTTACGACTTCGCATCTTTCTTTCGCGATGTGTTGAAGACCCCCAATGCGCTCTATCTCGACGGAAGTATTTCGCGGCTTTATGCGCCGTCGCTGGAACGCAACGATCCCGGCGCCGCGATGGGGCCGATTGTCGGCGTTGTGACTGGGCAAAACGAAGCATCGCCGGACTGATAAAGCGAGGGAGGCCTTATATATGCCGCTGACCCTTAAAGGCGGTTGCCGCTGCGGCGCCGTCAGTTTCACCGTCGACACGCATACGCCCGTTCCCTATCAGCGCTGCTATTGCAGCATCTGCCGCAAAACTGCGGGTGGCGGTGGCTACGCCATTAATCTTGGCGCGCTGAACGACACGCTGAAGATTAAAGGCAAAACCCATATCGGCGTCTATCAGGCTGTCATCAATCGCGGCGGCTCTCCTGAAACAAGCTCGGGTGAGCGCAATTTCTGCAAAAAATGTGGAACGGCTCTGTGGCTCTATGATCCGAACTGGCCGGAGCTTGTGCACCCGCACGCCTCGGCCATAGACACCGAGTTACCCAAGCCGCCCTCGCTCGTTCATTGCCTTTTGAAAGACAAGGCGTCTTGGGTGACGCCTGCGATCGGGCCCGATGACCAGACTTTCGATCAATATCCGGATGAAAGCATCGAAGACTGGCATAAATTGCGCGGCCTCTGGGTCGATTAAATTCCCGGCTTTGCATTCTGCATCGAAACCGGCATGCTGCACGCGCCGGAGTTCTGAGGAGTTCATCGTCCCCGTGAAAATAATCACTGCTGCTGTTTTTTGTCTCGCCCTGTTTCCGCTCGTTGTCGTTGCGCAACAGCCGTCGGCCACATTGAGTGAGCCCGAAGCGGCGATCGTCGCCCGCGTGGAAGAGAATTTCGACGCCTCGCTCGCGATGCTGGAAGAGATTGTGAACATCAATTCCGGCACGATGAACCATGAGGGCGTGCGCGAGGTCGGACATGCTTTTGCTGAGCCCTTCGAAGCGCTGGGCTTTGATGTCGACTGGATTGATCAGGATGACGTCAATCGCGCCGGTCATTTTCAGGCGGTGAAGAAAGGCGATGCGGGCGCGCGTCTGTTGCTGATCGGCCATCTCGACACGGTGTTCGCCAAAGACGGTGACTTCCTTGAATGGCGCCGCGATGGCGATGTGGCGACAGGCCCCGGCGTGGTCGACATGAAGGGCGGAAATATCGTGCTGCTCTACGCGCTGAAGGCGCTTGACGACCTTGACCTCCTGGACGATGCGGCGATCACCGTCATCATGACCGGCGACGAGGAGATGACGGGCAAGCCCATCGCTGTCTCCCGCAAGGATCTCATCAAGACGGCGAAGCGCGTCGATCTGGCCTTGAATTTTGAAGGCGGCGGCGATGGCGAAGTGGTGACGTCGCGGCGCGGCTCCTCCGGCTGGACGGTCACGACTACCGGCGTGCGCGCCCATTCAAGCGGCGTCTTTTCCGAAGATGTTGGCGCAGGCGCGATTTTCGAGATGGCGCGCATTCTCGATGAAATTTATGAGGCGCTCGCCGCCGAAGAATATCTCACCTTTAACCCCGGCGTTATCGTTGGCGGCACCGATGTTCAGTATGATATGGACGCAACCCGCGGCTCAGCTTTTGGCAAGACCAATGTTGTGGCGCAGAAAGCGGTTGTCGATGGCGGCTTGCGCTTCATTTCCGAAGAACAAAAAGAGGCGGCGCGCGAAAAAATGCGGGAGATCGTCGAGGCGCACCGGCCGCAAACCGGCGCGGTGATCAGCTTCGAAGACAGCTATCCCGCGATGAGCCCGAGTGATGGCAATGAGGCGCTGTTGGCCGTCGCGTCGTCGGTCAGCGAAGCGTTGGGACAGGGCGCGCTTGTGGGCAATGATCCGTCAAAGCGCGGCGCCGCGGATATTTCCTTCGCCGCGCCCCATGTGAGCGCCTCGATGGATGGCCTCGGGCCCAAGGGCGGGCGCGGCCACACGCCGGAAGAATGGCTCGATGTTCCGTCGGTTCGTGACGCTACGGCGCGCGCGGCGGTGCTGATCTATCGCCTGACGCGCGAAGATGCGCCGGAGTTTGAATAGCGTCTTTAGTGGTGGTTGCAGCCCTGAAAAAGAAAAGGCCCCGCGTGAAGTCTCCGCGGGGCTCTAAAATTGCTCTATCATGACGAGCGGTCCTTATTGTGTGTGTTGCTCCGCTTGCCAATCAATGGTCTGGATATTTTCTGGGTCCTCATCATAGACCACATCCAGCACCTCACTTTGAACAGCTTCGTCAATTGTCTGTTTGACTTTATCTCTGTCACTGAAGCTGTCGCCTGCCGCCTGTATTTCCTCAGCCATTGTCCTGCAGTTTTTTTGTAAAGGATCGCACGGAACGATCACAATCTCTGTGCGTTGTTCAATGATAATAACGGAGCCCATCGGCGCTTGCGTGTCTACATTCTCCGGTATGACTGGATCGCTGGAAGCGGACACCGGTACAAGCCGCTCCAGATTCTCGGCGGCGATTTTTGCACCTGACTGTCCAGCGCTGTCTAGCTGACGGCGGAATTTGTCAAGCGCCTTTCTTGGTGGATCTTCAGGAGCGGAAAGGGCTGTTGCAACGCCGACAGCCGCCGCCGCAAGCAACAGGATTTTACAGGTATATTTGATCATTCAATACTCCATGGTTTTTGGCGATGGAGCGATGTTAGCCATGGGGGAAAGCAATGGGCGGCGCGACTCGAAGAAGTTGTGACGTGGCCATTGCGCGCGGCGGCCAAGAATCGAACATTTCTTTTTGCGTGAGATCACGGTTCCGCGCATGAAAGAATTACGGCGCGGCCAAGTCAGAGTCGTGTTTTGCACAGAAAAAATCACGCAAATACAGCGCTTGGCGCGCCTCAATTGCCTGTAAATAGAAAAAACATGTCATCTACATGTTTTTATCGAGGCTCGATCATGTATTGTTGGCGTCACAAACCTGTAAAAATCATGGGTGGGGCGCCTGGATGACGACAACGAAAAAAAACTCCTTCTCAAGGAGGCTCAATCTGTTCCGGTTTGCGTTCGGGTTTCGAGATCACAAATATTTTAAAACAGCGGCCAGGCGCGCGGACATAGATTTGTCCCAGGGACATTTCGCTGACCTGTTCAGGTCGTATATTCATAAATATTGGGATGACTATGAAACGCCTGGCGGATGGTCGAGCAGCGACGACATCGCCAGAGCCGCGCCAACAGATACAACGATCACGCGCTGGCTTCGCGGTCAGAGCAAACCGTCCCGAAAACAATTGCCAGGTATCGTCGCTGCGTTGAACAAGATACTGTCCGATGCGCGTAGTGACGCAGCGTTTCTGAAATCCAAGCGCACACAAGACGAAAGTCTTATCAAACCTAAGTTTAAGTTCCATGTTGAAAATATAGATTCGACACAAATGCCTGGGCATCAAGTCGCGGAGGCGATGGGATTTCCAATCGACAAATTTGATGATTGGTGGATGGAGGCGAGCGGGCCATCGGTAATGTCCAGCCTGTCGTCTACGGCGCGCGGATTTCTGGGCGTCTACTATGTCTACCGTTTGCATGCCGACGAAGACGGCGGATTGCAGCAGGACATGCTGGTGATTTTTGAAAACGAATCCCGGGACGGTCTGCGCGCCTTGCTTGTCGGCTCCAGTGAGCCGCCATGGCGGGGAGATGTTGTGCTGGGACAGAATACGATATCTGTTCTCCTGAAAAGAACAGGAGATATCATTGGAACACAAATCAATGCAATGTCGCTGGTTTATCGAAACGGCTCAGACATGCTGCATGGATTCCGGACACGTATCGTTGACGGCAATGTTTTCAATATCGCCGCTTACAGGGTCATCATCATGAAAAGCGACGACTCCGATCTGGCTGGCTACGTAAATGACAATTTGGAAGAAGATCATGTCGCGGCGGGATTGATGTTTCTTTCAAAAGAAATCAGCGCAAAAGAATTGGCCGGGCTGCCGGAATTGGCCATGACGCGTGAGGCTTTGATGGCTCCTCAGCCGGAGTTTTCTGACTTTGATTATATCGAAAAGCGTTCGCACAATATTTTTGGCTTAACCCGGGCCCTGACAGGTGCGGTGGGCGGCGGCTCTACCGAAGAAAGCGCCCGATCGTCTTAAGCTGACTTCACAGGGCATGGAGACGCGCATGGCGGGTTCACTCACAACCGTCACCATCGATAAACGGTATTGCGGGCCGAAAAGCTCCGGCAATGGCGGATATTCCGCCGGGTTGTTTGCGCGCGCGATCGATGGACCCGCCGCCGTAAAGCTGATGAAGCCGCCGCCATTCGATACGCCGATACAATTGCGCAAGTCGGAAACCGGCTTTGAAGCTGTCGCCGGGAAAAGTGTCATCGCCTCAATCGAACCGGCGAGCGTGCGCGTTGACCCGCCGCCAATGCCGAGCGACGCTGATGTCGCGGCGGCGCATGACGACTTTTTGAAAACTGTCGGTGACGCGCATATTATTCCCTATTGCTTCGTATGCGGAACGAAGCGTGGCGTCGGCGACGGTCTCAGGATTTTTTCAGGCGCGGCGCCGGACAGTCCCGTGAATGCGGATTTCTGGACGCCGGCGGGCGATCTTGCCGGCGATGACGGGCTGGTGCGCCCGGAGTTTTTATGGGCCGCGCTCGATTGCCCGACGGCATACGCCCTGCGCGTCGGCGGCCGCATGACCTTGCTTGGCCGTCTCGCCGTTGAGATCTTCCGGCGTCCGAAACCGCGCGAGCGCCTGATCGCCGCCGCCTGGCGGACGGGCGAGGAAGGCCGCAAGCATTTTTCGGATTCGGTGCTGCTCGATGAAAATCGCCAGATCATCGCCGCGTCCAACGCGCTCTGGATAGAGCTTAACGACCCGGCGCTGATCGCGCGGATTAAACAGGAAAATGTGTAGGTTTAATCCAGCTCGACTTCGAAAAGCTTGTAATAGAGCCGGTAATATTCGATCAGCTCTTCACGGGTGTCAAAATCGGCGTTGGAAAGCGCGATGGCGCCGCGATCCATCAGCGGATCGAAATACATCAGCGTCGTCATCCCAGGGTCGGAGCCATTATGGCCGATCGCCATGCGCGGCGGCACGATGCTGGGTGCGGTGCGGCCCGACCAGAACAACCCTTTCATGAGAAAGCTGTTCGGCAGGTCCTCAACGTCGTGCAGGTCCACGGGCGACAACAGAATTTCGAATGTCGTGCGGTCGAAGAGTTTCTTCTTTCCGGCCTCGCCTTTGCCGACAATCGCCGCGAGATAAGTCGCGAGATCACTTACGCTGGCGCGCAGGCCGCCATCCGGCCAGGTGGCGAGCGCATACATCTCATAAGGCGCGAAGGATCCGTCTTCATTGCGCTTGTAAGGGGTTGCGATGTTGTCGGTGTTGAGTTCCGAGAGGAACCAGCTTGTGTCGTCCATGCCCAGAGGCTTGAGGATTTTCTTGCGCGTATAGGCGGCGAAGGGTTCGCCCACGGCGTCCTCAATAACCTGAGCGGCGAGAGCGGCGGCGATGTTTGAATATTCATATTGGGCGCCCGGTGCGCTTTCGTGGAAATTTTTCGCCGCGTCATAGCGCTCACCGCCCGGCGACAGATAGGAGATCAGCCAGTTGCGCAAGGCTTCGGGATAAACCGTCTCGCCGAACGCATAGGCCGTTTCATAAACCGCCTCGTCATCAATAATGCCGGAGGTGTGCGTTGCGAGATTCGTAAAGGTGATCGGCGTTTCCGGCGCGCCGGGATGTTCAACGGAGAAGGAAAGATAGTCATTGATATCGGCGTCAGGGTCGAGCTTGCCCTCGCGCGCCGCGATGGCGCCGGCGGTTCCGATCAAGGTTTTGCTGACGGAGGCCATGGTGAAGACGGTGTCCGCGTCGGCGCGTTTTGCGCTTTCAATATCGGCCTGGCCGAACGCGCCGGTCCAGCGCACGCCGTTGTCGTCGACAATGGCGAAGGCGAAGGCAGGCGACAGGCCGTTGTCGACCGCTTCCTGCGCTTCCTTTTTGAAATCCTCCAGCGTGTAGGCGCCGGCGGGCGAAACGAGGAGGAAGGCCAAAACAACAGCGGCGAAACGCAGCATGAAATGTCTCCTTGTGCTGGCGGCGAGCCTAGGCGGGGGCGAAGACCCGGACAACCCCGCCTTGCCGGTCATGCGGTCATTTGCTAGGAATGCCCCACCTTCCGAGGGGCGCCGGCGGTACCGGCTGAGACTGGGTTCCTTCTCATCGCGAGAAACCTCACCCGGGCACCCTTTGAACCTGATCGGTTAACACCGGCGTAGGGACGGATCGCTTTGCTTTCTTTTTCAACGCCCGAAAACCCGGTCGCCATATGAAAGCGAGCGCCCGCAATGAATAAACATATCCCCCAATCCGATTTCAAAACGCCGGAAGTGACCACCGGTCCGCTGCCGTCTTCGCGCAAGGTTTATGTTGCGGGCGACCAGCACAAAGACATCCGCGTTCCCATTCGCGAGATCGATTTGCATCCGAGCGCGGGCGAACCGCCGGTGCCGGTCTATGACACATCGGGACCCTATACCGATCCGGCGGTGACGATCGACGTGGAGAAGGGGCTTGCGCGCACGCGCACCGAATGGATCAAGGAGCGCGGCCACGTTGAGGAATATGACGGCCGCGAGGTCAAGCCGGAGGATAATGGCGGCGCGTCGGGCAAACATCTCGCCCGCGAGTTCCCGATCCGCAATCGCCCCTTGCGCGGTACGGGAACCGGCCCGGTCACGCAATATGAGTTCGCCAAAGCGGGGATCATCACCAAAGAAATGGAGTTCGTGGCGATCCGCGAAAATCTCGGCCGCAAGCAAATGCTCGATGGCGCAGAGGCCCGCGTGGAACAGGGCGAGAGCTTCGGCGCCGACATCCCGCCCTTCATCACGCCGGAATTCGTGCGCGACGAGATCGCGCGCGGCCGCGCGATCATTCCGTCCAACATCAACCACCCGGAGATCGAGCCGCAGATTATCGGCCGCAATTTCCTCGTCAAGATCAACGCCAATATCGGCAACTCCGCCGTTGCGTCTAGCGTTGAGGAGGAGGTGGACAAGATGGTCTGGGCGACGCGCTGGGGCGCGGATAATGTCATGGACCTGTCGACGGGCCGGAATATTCACAACACCCGCGAATGGATCATCCGCAACTCGCCGGTCCCCATCGGCACGGTGCCGATCTATCAGGCGCTGGAAAAAGTGAACGGCGTCGCTGAGGATTTAACGTGGGAGGTCTATCGCGACACGCTGATCGAACAGGCCGAACAGGGCGTCGATTATTTCACCATCCATGCGGGCGTGAGGCTTCCCTATATTCACCTCACCGCCGACCGCGTGACGGGCATCGTCTCGCGCGGCGGCTCGATCATGGCGAAATGGTGCCTCGCCCATCACCGCGAGTCGTTCCTCTACACCAACTTCGCGGAAATCTGCGAGATCATGCGCAAATATGACGTCTCCTTCTCGCTGGGCGACGGGCTTCGTCCGGGCTCGATTGCGGACGCCAATGACCGCGCGCAATTCGCCGAATTGGAAACCCTCGGTGAGCTGACGAAAATCGCCTGGGACCATGGCTGCCAGGTGATGATCGAGGGGCCGGGCCATGTGCCCATGCACAAGATCAAAGTGAACATGGACAAGCAGCTGAAAACCTGCGGCGAGGCGCCGTTCTATACGCTGGGGCCGCTGACCACCGACATCGCACCGGGCTATGACCACATCACGTCGGGCATTGGCGCGGCGATGATCGGCTGGTTCGGCACGGCGATGCTTTGTTATGTCACGCCGAAGGAGCATCTGGGCCTCCCCGACCGCGACGACGTGAAAGTCGGCGTCATCACCTACAAGCTCGCGGCGCATGCGGCGGACCTCGCCAAGGGCCACCCGGCGGCGCAGGTGCGCGACGACGCCGTCTCCCGCGCGCGCTTCGATTTCCGCTGGGAGGATCAGTTCAACCTCGCGCTAGACCCGGAAACCGCGCGCGACTATCACGACCAGACGCTGCCCAAGGAGGCGCACAAGGTCGCCCATTTCTGCTCCATGTGCGGGCCGAAATTCTGCTCCATGAAGATCACGGCCGAGGTCCGCGACTACGCCGCGGGCATGAGCGACAATGAGAAAAAAGACCTCGAAAAGCTCAGCCAGGAAGGCATGAAAGAAATGTCGGAGAAATACCGCGAAATGGGCTCAGAGCTTTATCTGGAGGAGCAAGCGGTGAAGAAGGCGAATGAGGGGTTGTGAGCGAGCCGGATTTTGATTCGATACGTGATGAAATTCAGCAAAGTGCTGAATGGCTCAGACATAAAAAAGGTGCCAAGGACTACATAGATTTTAATCGCCTATTTGGCGCCACTGACACATTGTTGGAATCAAGTCTGGCCGCGAGTGCGTATGAAGAAACTTACTCACAAGATACTGGAGCTCAGGTTCTAATTGCATACGGGTTTTTGCAATCGCTCTTCGTAATGCAAGACGCTGTTAGGCAGTTGCATTGGGCCGTTTTTAAGAAGGATTGTAAAGTATGGGAAAACAAGGATTTATCTGAAATCCGTTCGGCTCGAAATCGAATTGCAGGGCATCCGTCTAGAGCTGACAGGGAAAAGAGTGATGGACTTGGTATATCAAGTGCATTTTTTCCATTTTTTATGCTTCTAAAGACAAGCTTTCTAGCCCAGCTCTATCTACAAAAAGGTAGTGTCGAAATATTCGTGAATGTCCCCGATTGGCGACGTAGAAATAAAAGTGAACTGGCAAAACTCATGCTCCCGATTCGGGATGAGATCGTTCGGCTTGAACGAGACTTGTCTCGCCCCTCAACGGAAACTTAAAATCCATAAATTTGCTAATTCAAATCTGTTCCGCTCCGGCGTGCGTCAAATACGGTCCTGATTTCAGCCGCTAACGATTTTTTGAATTCGAAAAGTGAACTTTGAAGCCTCATTAGGTGGTCTAGCGCCTTTCGAGAATCAGACTCCAAGAAATATTCATTCCATTGCTTTATAGACAATTCAAATTTCTCTCGTACATCAGACCTCAGAAGGTAGGCTTCATCGTACGATTCGGATAATGCGGTCTCAATGCCTTCGCGAGCATCACCTGCGTCTTTCACCCAATCCGGTATGTCTTCGGGGTTAAATAATTCATGGGCCTTACGGATCCTGTACTCCATCGCAGCGGCGCTTAACCTCTCCACAGTGGCATAAAATTGGCGCAGGCTGTCCAGCTCTCGTTCTGCCGCCCAAATCGCTCTGTCTTCGGCAAGTTTCCGTGATGCTATGCGGCGTTGGTTTCGGGATTGATATCTCATAGTAAGATAGGAGATAGTGCCGCCAAGCATTGTTCCGAGTAGTGTTCCGAGTAGAATTATCCATTGATTCATTGTTTGATCCGTTTGGTCTAATTATTTTGACACAACGCTTTCCTGAACCATACCGACGATACTTTTATGCGTACAATCGTATTTTTCTCACTTTTTGTACTTGCTGAAATATCATCAGCTACCACCCATACCGCCCAGCCTCAAACCTGCAGCTATGCCGACTGGACGTGGTCCTCAGCAGAGCGGCGAGCGGTGGATGTACGCGAGGTTGAAAAGCCTTACGCCGCGCTGACGGACGATGAGCGCGATGCGGCGACGGGTTGCTCCCTTTGCCGTGAGGATCAGGTGGAGATTGCGTTGCCCGGCGTCGAACCCTTTCAAATCTGCAAGGCGGTGGCGGAAGATGTGGAGGCGGCGCTGACGCGCGCGATGGCGCGGGGGTTCGTGATCGAGACCGTCACCGGCTATCGCGTCGGGCGCTCGAAAGGCGTGCTCGACGTCGACGGAAAACGCACGGCATATTCAAACCATTCCTTCGGCCTCGCCATCGACATCAACGCGGGCAAGAACGGTCTTTATGATCGCTGTACGGAGTTTTCCGGCAAATGCCGCCTGACCCGTGGCGGCGAATGGCGCCCAGGCGCGCCCGGCGGCGTTTCGCCCGATACGCCGCTCTATGAAGAACTGACCGGCATTGGATGGAAATGGGGCGGCGAACTTCAGGGGCGCCAGAAAGACTTCATGCATTTTTCGCCGAGCGGGGATTAGCCCCCTCCGTCAGCTTCGCTGACACCTCCCCCGTAAACGGGGGAGGAGGGCGCTCCAACTAAATGGTGGTGCAACTCTCTCTTCCCCCGCCCCGCCCCGCGCCGAATGGCGCGATTCATGAAATGTGCGCCTTCGCGCACGGGGGAAAGTGCCGAGCGAAGCGAGGCGATGGGGGCAAATGTAGCTGAGGGACGCAGGGGGCGGCGGCCATTATACCCCCATTCCGGAACCCGTGGATAAGTTTTCACCACTTTTCTGACGGCCTTATACTGCGCAGCAATCCGGGCATGGAGAGGCGGAAGGCCTGCCGTTTCCTTTCGGTCCGGACCGCGGCGCGCGGCGTGCGGGAACGGCGTTACGGACGGTCCTTCACGCTTGCCGGTCGCAGAGGCCGGGCTTTCTCATGGCTCAACGCCTGGCGGGTAAAACCGTCCGGCGGTCATGATTACGGCCGGTCCCGCCGATCCGATAAAACGCCGCCCGCGCGAGGCGCAAAGCCTCCGCTACTACATTTGAAATGGAAGTTTTGCGTCTCGCGCAACCTCTCCACCCTATACGTTCGGCTCTCCCCTTAGAGCGCGGCGGGGTTCGGTTATGCGCGCTTGTTCCGCCCCCTGAACGCCCCTAAACCGAAAGTCGGCTAGAAAAGGAAATCAACCATGCCCTATGCGCTTTTGTCCGTCGGCCTTATGGGCCTGTTGGTGTTTCTCCTCGGCTTCAATGTCAGCCGCATTCGCGGCTCGGTGATGCACACCCAGCATGAGCATGAAGGCGACCCGAAAAGTCCGCTCAGAAAAGCGATCCGCGCCCATGGCAATTGCATCGAATATGCGCCGACCTTGTCGCTGCTCATTCTCGCGCTCGGGCTTCGCCTGCCGCTGACGCCATGGTGGGTTGCGGCGCTGATGCTGCTCGCGGTTGCTTCGCGTTATATTCACGCAGTCGGTGTGCTGACGAGTGAGAGCATTCACACGGCGAACCCCTTAAAATTCATCGGCGCGCTCGGCACCTATATCACCGGCGCTGTGCTCTCCATTGTGTTGGTCGTTCACGCGGCGTCTTTGTTTTAGCGCCGGGGTTTTGACCGCCCGACGCGCCTTTGAAAAAAATTCAGGCGGGGCCTCTTGCGCGTATGATATATAATGTATATACATTCGATATCGAAGAGATAACGAAATGGTGCGTCCCGTGGCGGATGAGAGGCGGGCTAAAAAGAACAAAAAAGACAGCCAGCTTGTTATCCGGCTGAACCGGGAGCTGCGCGACCGTTTCGTTGATCTTTGCGAAGAGCTGGACACCAGTGCGGCGCGGGAGCTGCGCGGGTTCATGAAAGATTTTGTGCGCAAGCACGAAGACAAACAAAAGTGAGGAGTTTTCCATGGCCAAGAAGAAAAAAGTCAAAGCCCTGAAAAAAGAAATCAAGTCGCGCAAGAAAACCATCGCGCGTCAGGAGACAAAACTGAAAAAAGCGAAAAAAGCATTGAAAAAAGCGGCGTAACCCCGTCACTCTTTTCTGAAACTTGCAAACCGCCGGGCTTTCCCCCAAGCACCCGGCGGTTTTTTATTGCCTGCGTCTCAGCCGAGATTCATCGCCAGAATGACAAGCCCCAGCACCAGGCATAATCCGTAGACGGCCTTTGACAGGGCCCCGGCTGAAATGCCGGCGGTGATGCGCCGGCCGATGAAACTCGCAATGATGACGCCGGGAATGCTGGCGGCGCAGGCGATCAGAACCTCGCGGTTCCAGAACCCGGCGACGGCGTGGCCGGCGGCGATCATGATCGCGACGGGTAAAAAGAAAGCCTGCGTCACTGCGAGGAAACGTTCGGGCGGCCAGCGCCGCATGGCGCCGTAGAAAATGATCGGCGGCCCCGGGATATTATAGGCGCCGCCGAGAATGCCCCCAGCGAACCCCGCGGCGAAGCGCCAGCGCCGGTCCTTGATTTCAACCGCGCTCGGGCGCGCAAGGGAAAAGACGCTGAAGGCGATGATGATGATCCCGAGCGCGATGAGGAGCGGTTCTTTCGGCGCGTTGGCGAGGAGATAAACGCCGATCGGCACGCCGGCCGCTGCAGCGACGATCAAACCAGCAGCCTCGCCCAGATGGAGGCCCTTGCGGTTCTGAAAAAGCATCACCGTACTGAGCGAAATGCCCGTCAGCGCCACCAGCGCCGCGGCTGAGGGCGTATCCATGACAAGCGCCAGCGCCGGCATTGCGACCAGGGCGAAACCGAATCCCACGGCGCCCTGGAGGATCGCCGCTAAAAAAAGGATAAGGAGAATCCAAACCATAAAAGCGGTTTAGCCGGTTCCGCCCACAAGGAACCCTCATCATGCGCATCAATCCGGTTCCCCTCCGTTCAATTGCTGCTAATCTGGCGCCGCAATCGAGGGGGAGTCGACTTTGCGCATTCTGATTCTTATCGCCGCCATTGTGATCGCGGCGCCGCTTTTGGGGCTTGGCGGCGTTTATCTCGTAAGCGAGGCGAAGTTCCGCGATGTGACATACGATCCGGCGTTCGAGGCGCCGATCCCGTCCGATGCAGCCTCCATCGAACATGGCCGCCATGTTGCGCGCACGCGCGGCTGTTTCGGCTGTCACGGGCAGCAGCTTCAGGGCAAGGATTTTGACGAGCAATGGGACTGGCCGGAGCGCGCCGTGGCGCCGAACCTGGCGCTTTATGCACGCGAACATGATGTCGCAACACTGGAAGCCGCCATCCGGCAAGGGATCAGCGCGAACGGTAAGGGTCTGGTCTCCATGCCGTCTTATAATTTTGCACGCATGACGGACGAAGACCTCGCCTCGCTGATCGCGTTTTTGCGCTCCGCGCCGGTGGTGGAAATTGATTTGCCAAAACCGAAACTCGGCTGGATCGCGCGCTGGAGTTTTGCGACGGGCGAAGAAACGCACTATGAGGAATGGGCGGACCATGTTCCGGCTTTGCGCGTAGATGCGGAAGCGGAGCCGCAGCTCGCCTTCGGCGAATATCTCGCCATGACCATGTGCAATGAATGTCACGGGCTCGACCTGCGCGGCGCAACTTTGTGGGACGCGGTGACGCCCGATCTCACCATCGTCTCTGCTTATTCACGCGAAGCTTTCGAGGAGCTCATCACCACGGGCGTCTCCATGAGCGGGCGCGAACTTGGCCTTATGCAGCTGGTGGCGCCGGACCGCTTTCCCGAGCTTTCGCAAGAAGAGATCGATGCGCTTTACGCCTATCTATCAACGCTCATCGAAGAGCCTCCTGCCGAGAATGTCTTCTGGCGGCCATAAGTCTCGGGGGTATGTTCTGGGCGTGTTGGGGGGCTGCCTTGTATAAGGCCGTTACAGAACCCGTGAATAAGTTTTAACCGCGTTTCCGGCGGCCTTATGATGCTTCCTCTGAGCATGAAATAATCTCGTGTCGCTATGCTACCGCCCGGGTGGGCTTCGCGCTAAAGAGGCGCCAGAGATGAAATCCCTGAAGCGTGACGGAGACAGACATGAGTGACGAGACCCCAGCCTACAAATTTGAAACCGCTCAAATCCATGCGGGCGCGGCGCCGGACCCGACCACGAAATCGCGCGCGACGCCGATCTACCAGACGACGTCCTATGTCTTCGACGATGTGGACCAGGCGGCGCGGCTTTTCAATCTCGAAGAATTCGGCAATGTTTATACGCGGATCATGAATCCGACCACGGATGTTCTAGAACAGCGGATCGCCGCGCTTGAAGGCGGTACGGCGGCGCTGGCCGTAGCGTCCGGCCATGCGGCGCAATTAGTGGTGTTGCACACTCTGTTAGAGCCGGGCGACCATTATGTGGCCGCGCGCCAGCTTTACGGCGGTTCGGTGAATCAGTTCGATCACGCCTTTAAACGCTTCGGTTGGGAAGTGGACTGGGCCGACGGCGCAGACCCGGAAAGTTTCAAAGAGGCGATTGGTCCGAAAACCAAAGCGATCTTCATTGAAAGTTTCGCCAATCCGGCGGGTGCGCCAACCGACATCGCCGCGATTGCCGCCGTTGCGAAAGAGGCGGGCGTGCCGTTGATCGTCGACAATACGCTGGCGTCTCCATATCTATGCCGGCCGATTGAGCTTGGCGCCAATATTGTTGTTCATTCCCTGACCAAGTTTCTCGGCGGTCACGGGACCTCCATGGGCGGGGTGATTGTCGATGGCGGCAATTTCGACTGGGCGGCGGATGCGCGCTTCAAGCATTTGGTTGAGGCGAACGCCGACTATCACGGCGTTGAGTTTTATCCGACTTTCGGACCGATTGCGTTCGCCATTGCGTGCCGTGTTCTTGGGCTGCGCGCGTTGGGTCCGGCGATTTCTCCTTTTAACTCGTTCCTGATCCTGCAAGGCATCGAGACGCTTTCCCTGCGGATGGAACGTCACTGCGAAAACGCGCTCAAGGTCGCCCAATATCTGGAAGGGCATGACAAGGTGGCTTGGGTTGCCTATGCGGGGCTGCCCTCAAGCCCGCATCATGCGCTGATGAAAAAAATTGCGCCAAAAGGCGCCGGATCGGTTTTCACCTTCGGTCTGAAAGGCGGCTATGCGGCAGGCGTCGAGGTGGTGAAGGGTGTGAAGCTGTTTAGCCATCTCGCCAATGTCGGTGACGCCAAAAGCCTCATTATTCACCCTGCGTCGACGACCCACCGTCAGTTAACGGATGAACAGAAGGTTGCGGCGGGAGCCGGGCCTGATGTTGTGCGCCTTTCCGTCGGCATTGAAACGGCGGATGATATCATCGCCGATCTGGAACAGGCCTTGAGCCGGGCATAGAGCCCGGCGTCTCGCCATTTTGTAATATCCGGCGTATGCGTGATCGCTGGAAAGCTGATAGTCTCCCTTTGTAAATTTCGCCAAGGATAGATTGAAATGGACGCGTTTCCTGGATGTTTTCGAACGCGCTGCAGCAACGGGTGGTCTGTGCAGGTGGACTGCGAACTGCCCTCGCGCGAGGCGCCCGGCGTCTATATTCAGTGGGAGGATCAGTGCGCGGGTTAAGGGGCAAAGACCTCAACCGTATCAAGAAACCTATTGTTTTCTTGTGGTTAGCAATGGGCGAGGACGTGATTGCGAACTAATGTTGCATTAGCGTGTTAGAATTCCGGACAAGCCAACAGAAGGGGTTATACGATGAATACGAAACGACTGTTTATGAGCGCCGCCTTTGCTTTCGCCGCCACAGGCCTTGTCGCCTGCGGTGAGCCGACGGCTGAAGAGCAAATGGAGGAAGCTGCCGACGACGCCGCAGACGCTGCGGAAGAGGCTGGCGAAGACGCCGAAGAGATCGCCGACGAAATGGGCGACGCCATCGACGAAACGGCGGAAGATATTGAAGAAGCGGCGGAAGACGCCGCTGACGGCGCGGGCGATGCTGCCGAAGAGGCGGCTGATGAATACGGCGATGCGGTTGATGAAGCTGCTGAAGAAATGGAAGACGAAGTGGAAGAAGACCCGCAAGGGTAATTTCTATCTTTAATCGATTGATAAAACCGGCGTCTTTTTGGCGCCGGTTTTATTATGCGCCCACCAGCCAGAGAACGAAAGGAACGGTCAGGGCTGAAAGAATGACGCCAAGCGCGATGGCGCCGGAAACGGCGGCCAGGCTCGCATTGAACTTCACCGCAAACAGATAAGGGTTCATACCCGTGGGGAGCGCCGCGAAAAGCGTCACCAGCGCAGTCTCCCGCGCCGGCAGGTGGAAGACAAAAGAGGCAAGCGCCCAGGCGATCAGCGGAAACACCGCCATTTTCAAAAACATGATCGTTGCGACACCGGCGGCGTTGCCGCGCAAAGGGTAGGCCGCAACAGCAAGGCCCAGCGCGAACAGGCCAGCGGGGATCGCCGCGTCGCCGCCGAGGTCAATAATCCGTTCGCCAGTCGCCGGCATGGTCCATCCGCTGGCGTTCCATAGGGCGCCAACGGTGAGCGCCAGTACAACCGGGTTCTTGGCAAGCGAAACAAGAACGCCTCCGGTTGTCGCCGCGATGTTGATCCCGCGTTTGGCGTTGGCGAGTTCAGCCCACAATGTGCCCACAAACCAGTGGCTTGCGGCATGGACAGCAATGATCAGCGCGGCGATGATCAACCCTTCTTCGCCGAAGGACAGGTAAGCGATTGAAAGGCCCATCATGCCGAGATTGCCGAAGGTCGAGGCGAACGCCGCCGCCGATCCGCCTGCGTCGCCGAGGCCCTGAACGCGGTTTGCGCCAAATGCGACGATGAGCCAGATAATTCCGGCGGCGACATAATAGGCCCCCCAGACACCGGTCGCCGACACCGTCATGTCGACTGACTGCATGGTGCGGAAAAGAAGCGGTGGAATGCAGAAATAAAGGACGAAGTCATTGAGCCCTTTGGCGCCCTCGCGACCGATAAGACCGATTTTCGCCGCTGCGTAGCCGCAAGCGATGACGAAAAAAACAGGCGCGACGATAGTGAGAATGGCTGTCATGGGCTCTTTCTTGAGCAGAGCAACGTCATTTAAGGACGAGGACCGGACAGAGCTCAGCCAGCGGATAGCCTTCGCTTTCAGCGAATTCCACATGCGTAAAAATCTGCGCCGCCATATCGCCTAGCATGGACCGCGGTGGAAAGCCGACGCAATAGGTCGCGGACCTCATGCCGTCGATACGGTCGATCTCATCCCTGGGCCAGCCGGTTTTTTCAGCGAGTGCTTTGCGGTCCGGAAATAGTTTGTCAAACAGGGTCGCCAGCTCGCGAATGGGAAAAACGTAATTTGGCTCCCTTGAGGCCATCGCCATCGCCATGCGCATTCTGAGGCATAAAGGGTTTGCATCTGGGGTTGCAAAGCCATCGATAATATCATCAATCGTTTCTGCCGGTTCCGGCGCGCAGAAACATCGAATGGCCAAAACGCCGCCTGGCTCAAGAATTCGGCGCGCTTCAGGAAATAAAGCCGGCAAGCCATCCGCGACGGAAGTGAGAGAGCCGTCGCCAATGACGGCTGTAAATTCGCTTTCGCGGAATGGAGTGGATAGCCAGTCGCCTAATATGGCGCGCCGGGTTGCATTTTCCTGGCGCCAGTAGTCACTGATCATTTTTGCTGTGCCGTCCAGCGCAATCAGGCGTTCTCCAAGGCGTGCATATTGAGGTGTTGCGCCGAGCATCAGGACGTTTTGATCTTTTCCCGCGATCAGGCTTTTTATCCTGTCGACATCCGGCGCGAGGGCCCGGACTGGGTCGTTGCCAATCGCAACGACTATCCGGCCGACACCGCGAAACTGCGCCAGCTGTTCGTAGCGCTTGCCAAGGCGCAAATCGTCGACCAGAAAACCTCCAACC
>JAUHYK010000108.1 GCA_030426465.1 Alphaproteobacteria bacterium | reverse complement strand
GCAGGGCGAAAATGCAGACAGCCAGATACACGCCGTACATCGCGACCGGAAGCGTCCAGTCGCTGCGGCGCGCTGATGAAAAATCGGCGGCGAGCATGGCCATAAAGGGTCCCCGCTTGCAGTCACCGGAACCCTAGATCGGCGGTGTTTCCGGTTTGTTAAGAATAAACCGGCTTTGCGGAAATCTTACCGGTTTTTACGGCCTTCAATCAGCGCGTCGACGACGCCGGGGTCCGCCAGGGTCGAGGTGTCGCCAAGGGAGCCGAACTCGTTTTCGGCGATTTTCCGCAGGATTCGGCGCATGATCTTGCCCGAGCGGGTTTTCGGCAGGGCCGGGGTAAAGTGGATATGGTCAGGCTTGGCGATCGGGCCGATTTCCTTGCGCACGACGTCGATGATTTCTTTTTCCATGGCCTCGGTCGGCTCCACGCCGGCGAGAAGGGTTACGTAAGCGTAAATGCCCTGGCCTTTGACGTCGTGAGGAAAGCCGACAACAGCAGCTTCGACAACGGCGTCATGCTCATCGATGGCGGCCTCCACCTCGGCGGTGCCCATGCGATGGCCGGAGACATTGATGACATCGTCGACCCGGCCGGTGATCCAGTAATAGCCGTCGGCGTCGCGCTTGGCGCCATCGCCGGTGAAATACATGCCCGGATAAGTCTTGAAGTAAGTGTCGATGAAACGCTGATGGTCGCCATAGACGGTGCGCATCTGACCGGGCCATGACCCGGTGATGACAAGATTGCCCTCGCAGGCGCCGTCAAGGAAGTTTCCGTTGGCGTCGACAATTGCCGGGAACACGCCGGGGAGAGGCTGGGTCGCCGAGCCCGGTTTCAAATCAGTGGCGCCGGGCAGGGGCGAAATGAGGATGCCGCCGGTTTCCGTCTGCCACCAGGTATCAACGATCGGGTGTTTGCCGTCGCCGACGACATTGTAATACCACAGCCAGGCTTCCGGGTTGATGGGTTCGCCCACTGAACCGAGCAGGCGTAGGGATGACCGGTCGGCTTTCTTCACCATGTCATCGCCTTCGCGCATCAGCGCACGCAGCGCCGTCGGCGCTGTGTAGAAGATATTGACTTGATGCTTTTCGATCACCTGCCAGAAGCGCGAAGCGTCCGGGTAAGTGGGAACGCCTTCAAAGATCAGTGTCGTCGCGCCATTGGCGAGCGGTCCGTAGACGATATAGCTATGGCCCGTGACCCAGCCTACATCCGCCGTACACCAGAAGATTTCGCCGGGCCGGTAGTCGAATACTTTTTCATGAGTGTAGGACACATAGGTGAGGTAACCGCCCGTCGTATGGAGCACGCCCTTTGGTTTTCCGGTCGATCCTGACGTATACAGAATAAATAGTGCGTCTTCAGCATTCATTGCTTCCGCCGGACATTCCGGCGCCACGTCATTGCGCGCTTCGCCGTAGTAATAAAGATCGCGGCCCGCCTTCATCGGGATGTTCGCATTTGTGCGCTCGACGGTCAGGACCAGGCGCACATCGGTTTTATGCTGTTCCAGCCCCAGCGCCTTGTCGACATTCGCTTTCAACGGAACGGCCTTGCCGCCGCGCACGCCTTCATCCGCAGTGATTACCGCAACCGCGCCGCAATCTTCGATGCGGCTCGCCAGCGCTTCCGGCGAGAACCCGCCGAAGACGACGGAATGCACCGCGCCGATGCGCGCGCAGGCGAGCATTGCATAGGCGGCCTCAGGGATCATGGGCATGTAGATGACGACGCGGTCGCCGCGCTTGACGCCGCGGGCTTTCAAGACATTCGCCATGCGGCAGGTTTCTTCGAACGCTTCGGCGTAGGTGATGTGTTTCGCCGTCGCGGGGTCGTCGCTTTCCCAGATAATCGCGATGTCATTGGCGCGCTCAGGCAGGTGCCGGTCAAGGCAATTGACGCAAGCATTCAATTCACCGTCATCGAACCATTTGATGTGAAGATCACCAGCGTCAAAAGAAACATCCTTCACCCGGGTGAAAGGCTTTGACCAGTCGAGCCGCTGGGCGACGTCTTTCCAGAACGCATCCGGATCATCCTTTGCTTGCGCACGAATTGCGCTCGCTTGTGCGGCGTCTGTTAGGGTGTTCGCGGCGGCGGCCTTGCTGACCTTGATGACTTCATCGTGCGACATGCGTTTCTCCCAGGCTGTTGGCGGCGATGCTAGTTGAAGCGCGTCTTGTGCGCAAACGGTGCGCATTGCAGATATGCTGCTTTCTATCTGTGTAAAACTGTCGCTCTTAGAAAGGCCAGTTTTATATTTCCGTCACGTTCCTGTCACCACGCCGTTACAAAGCGGGAGCATGGGCCCTCCATTCGTTTTCGTCGTCAATTTTTGACGGCAGTTTTTGGTGGGGCTTTTATGAACCGATCTCTCCTGTCCGCTTCGGCGGTCTCCGTTCTTGCTGTTGTTGCTGCTGCGCCGCTGCCTGCGCTTGCCGGCGTGATTGAAGGCCGCGTGAGCGACCAGAGCCAGTCCGTGTCGCTCGAAGGCGCCGTGGTGCGCATCGCCGAAACCGGTGTTTCGGTATCGACGGATCGCGCCGGGCAATACCGGCTTAGCAATGTACCGGCAGGAAATTATACACTGGTTGTAACTTATGTCGGGGCGGCGTCAGAATCCATCAGCGTCTCGGTGCCCAGTGAAGATGCGGTTGTGCGTCAGAACATATCGCTCGGTGAAGATGTCGACGTGATCGACAACGTCCTTGTTGTCGGCCAGCGCGGCGCGCTCAATTCAGCGCTGAGCCAGCAGAAAGCCTCAGACAAGGTCATCACGGTCCTTTCCGCAGACGCCATCGGCCAGCTTCCCGATGAGAACGTCGCCGAGGCCGCTCGCCGCGCCGCCGGGGTGAATATCCAGAACGACCAGGGCGAGGGGCGCTATGTTTCGATCCGCGGCGCCAACCCGAATTTCGTTACAACGACGATCAATGGCGTGCGCCTGACCTCGCCGGATTCAGACCAGCGCCAGGTCCCGCTGGATGTGATCGATAGCGACATTCTTTCCAGCATCACCATCACGAAATCACTTACGCCCGATGTCGACGGCGACTCCATCGGCGGCAATGTGGAGATTTCGACGCTGTCGGGCCTCGATCAAAAGGATCTATTCCTGAAATTCAAAGCCGCCGGGATTTATACAAATCAGGTCGATAAGTTTGGTCAGCGCTATTCCGGCGCTTTTGCAAACAACTTCCTCGACGGCCGCCTTGGCGTCGCGGCGACCGCCGCCTGGCAAAAACGCAAATTCGGTTCGGAAAATATCGAAAATGACGGCGAGTGGATTCTCGACGAAGCAGTTATCTATCCGGAAGAACTTGAATTGCGCGACTATCAGGTGACGCGTGAACGGTTCTCCGCTGGTCTCAATCTCGACTTCCAGGCCACCGATAATCTCCTTGTATACGCCCATGGCCTTTATTCTGACTTTTCGGATCAGGAATTCCGCAGCCGCGTTGAAAACAAATTCGGCGATCCGTCCTTTGACGATGCAAACAGCAGCGGCGATGTCGCCGTGTTTGACGCGGCTGATGATGATCCGTTTGAAGTCGATCGCGACATCAAGGATCGCTACGAAGATCAGCTGATCTACTCATTTGTTGGCGGCGGAGAGTTCTCCAAGGATGCAGTCACCTTCGATATCGCTGGTTCCTACTCCTATGCGGAAGAAAGCGAACCGGAGCGTCTGGACGCCGGCTTCCGCGGCGAATTTGAGGAAGGGCTGTTCGGGGTAGACATTTCTGACAGGCTTCTCCCTTCGCTCGCCTTCCCGGATGCGGATGCTGAGACCGCCTATTTCGATCCTGAAAGTTATGAGTTCGACGCTGTCGAGCGCACCAACGGCATCGCGAAAGACGACGAGCTGGCGTTTCAGGCGAATTTGAAAGTCGATCTCGATCTCTTTGGCGCGCCCGGCTACATCAAAACCGGCGGTAAGGTTCGCCTGCGCGAGAAATCCTACGATCTCGATCTTGAGATTTACGATGGCTGGGATGGCGATGACGATCTGTTGTTGACGCCATTTGTGAACGAGGTCGATTATGACCTTGATCGCATCAACCCGGTGGTTGGCGCCGATACGCTGCGCGATTTCTTCTTCTCCAACATCGACATGTTCGAGCTGAATGAAATCGACACGGCCCTCGAATCCACAGGCGCTAACTACATCGCGAACGAAGACGTCTATGCCGGATATGTGATGGCGCAGCGTCAGTTCGGCAATGTCAGCGTTGTCGCTGGCATACGGGTTGAGCACACCGAATATGACGCCAGCGGTTTCAACCTTGCACTCCAGGAATTTGAGGCCGAGTTTGCCGGCGACGTCACCGGCTCGCTCGATCCGGAAACCGTCATCCCGATGGCGCCTGCCGGTGATCTGGTCGCGGAAGACTTCGAGTTTGAGTATGATGGCGGCGACGACGTCACGGCGCTCGAGGTCGCGCGGGTCTATGCGCAGGCCGTCGATGTGAACAAGTCCTACACGGACTGGTTGCCGAGCGTGAATATTCGCTACGATGTCACCGATGAAGTGGTTTTCCGGCTCGGTTACTACAAGACAATCGTTCGCCCGAATCTGGAGCAGGCGGCGCCGCGCATTCTCGTTGAAGAGGGCGGCGAGGTCGATGGCGATCAGGTTGACGATGCGATCGAGATTGAACGCGAAGGCGAGGCGGGCAATCCCGATCTCGAACGCCAGCAGGCGCACAATTTCGACGCGTCGCTGGAATGGTATCCGGGCAACAAGTCGGTTCTGTCCGCGGGCGTTTTCTACAAGGACATTTCCAATCTCATCACGTCTGTTAACGCGGACGGCGTTTTCTTCGGCGTCGATTTCGATCAGGTGGAGACGTTCATCAATGTGCCCGACGCATCAATCTTTGGCGTCGAGCTGAACTACCAGCAGCCGCTGGACTTTTTGCCGGGTCCGTTGGACGGCTTCATCATCGGCGCCAACTACACCTTTGTTGACAGCGAGGCGACGCTTATTGACGGCCGCAAGATCAGCATTCCGGGTCAGTCCGACCATGTGGCCACCGGTATTCTCGGCTATGAAAAGGGGCCCATCGACATTCGCTTCGCCGCCACTTATCGCGACGAGTATCTTGATGAGCTCGCACTTCAGGAAGATGAAAATGGCCAGGATATCGACCGTATTGTCGATGACCATTTGCAGATCGACATTTCTGCGAAATACCGCGTGACGGAGCAGTTCCAGTTCTTCACAGAGTTCAAGAACGTCAACAACGAACCGTTCGCGGCGTTCGTGCGCAGCCCCGCTTATGGCAAGCTGAACTCCCAGTTTGAGGAATATGGCTGGTCGGCGAAGTTCGGCGTGTCATTCAAATACTAGAGTTTCCTCTGCGTTTTGCGTTAGTCCCCGCAAAAGAGGAAGTGTTGAGTAGCGGCGGCGGCCGCGTATAAGGTCCGCCGCCGTTTCGTTTTTTCAGGAAGGTCACTGATGAGAGCCGCTGTCACTGTGTCATTTGTCGTGTTCGCCGCCGCGTGCGCCTCCGCGCCGCAAACGCCTGTTGTTTTCGCCGCCCATGAAACGGCGCCGGTGAAATCATCCGACGATGCGGCGGACGATCCGGCGATCTGGGTGAACGCCGCGGACCCGGCCGCGAGCCGCATCCTCGGCACCGATAAACGGGCGGGGCTTTATGTCTATGATCTGACCGGCGCCGTGATGCAATTTCTGCCTGCGGGCGAGTTAAACAATGTTGATCTTCGCCAGAATGTGACGATTGACGGATGGCAAGGCGACATTGCCGCCGCGTCGAACCGCACCGACAACTCGGTGACGTTGTTCACGATTGACGATGGCGCGGTTGCCGAGAGCGGCTCGTTTCCGTCGCTTCTCGATGAACCATACGGGCTTTGTATGGGCGCATGGGGCGGCGACGTTTTTGCGTTTGTGGCTTACAAGACCGGCGATCTGATCGCCTATCGTATTGTGGGGCCGGGCGGCGGCGAAGAGGCGGCGCGGCTGAAACTGGAAAGCCAGCTAGAGGGTTGCGTCTTCGATGACGATGCGGGCGTTCTTTATATTGGCGAGGAAAACCGCGGCGTCTGGAAAGCCGGTTTTGACGGCGCTCTGTTTGCAGCGCCTGGGCTGATCGACGAAGTTGCCGGCGCGAGCGGCGTAAAGGCGGATGTGGAGGGGTTGGCGCTCTACAAGACCGGGGCGCAGACTGGCTATCTTCTGGCGTCATCGCAAGGCAACAATACCTACGCAGTTTACGTTCGCGAGGGCGGCAACAAATTCATCACGCGCTTTTCGGTAAGCGCCGGCGATGCGATTGACGGCTCTGAGGAAACTGACGGCATTGAGGCGATCTCAGCCAGCCTTGGCGATGAATTTCCCGCGGGCCTGTTCATCGCGCAAGACGGTTTTAATGCGCCGAAAGGCTCACCGCAGAATTTCAAGATTGTCGATTGGCGCGGGATTGAAGCGTTGATCAACGCTGCACAGACGCAAAGCCAGACGGACTAGTTGGCGACAACCGCGCCGCCGTCAGAAACGACAAAACACGTCAGCTTCTTGTCTTTCAGCGTTTCACAGGTCGCGGCGGCTTCGATTTCCGTGAGCTTTATTATCCGGGCGCGATAGAGGGTCTTGCCGCTGTCCATGGGCGTCGGCAGCACCACTCGCTCAGGCGATGTCATGCCGGATTTTGCAACGGCTGTTTCGAGCTCTTTTTGCGCCATATCTTTGGTCGAATAGGCGCCGATCTGCACGCCCCAGGAAACGCCCGCGGGGTTTTCGTCAAAGTCCCCCTGGCCGAGCATGCCATCGTCATTGGAAAGCGAGGCGAGGCGGTTCAATTCGAATTCATTGAAATCATCTGGATCGGCTTGCGCAATTAGAACGCCAATGCCGTCAGCGCCATCCGGCGCGGCTTTCATGGTCGCCGCGGCGGTCATGATTTCAGCCCGCAAGTCCTCATTGGCGGCAATGGTCGGCGCGGCCTCGGTCAGGCCAAGAGCGGCGACCAAAGTCGGCTTGAGGCGCGGCGCAGGCGTATTTCTGTGTAGGGAAGCGATCAGGGTGGGCTTCTTGTCGATCTGTGCAAAAGCATTGTCGAGGATGAGGCGCATATGCGCGTCGCGGGTGCGCGATGAGCGGCCGCCAAGAACGACACCGATCAGGCGATTGCCGTCGCGCGTTGCTGAAGTAGCGAGGTTGAAACCTGAGCGGCGGGTGTAGCCGGTTTTCAGGCCGTCGGCGCCGTCAAATGTTTTCACCAGCGCATTATGGGTCCTGTAGGTGCGGCCGTTCCAGACGAAGCTTTGGACCGAAAAATAATGGAAATATTTTTCGTGGTCCTGCATCAGGCGACGACCGAGTGTAGCCATGTCCCGCGCTGTCGTGACCTGCTTCGAGTTCGGAAGCCCGGAGGCGTTGCGGAAAGTGGTCCGGCGCATGCCGAGCTCGCGCGCCCTTTCCGTCATCTTTTTGGCGAAGCGCCATTCCGAGCCGGAGATCTCTTCGCCGACAGCGGCGGCGACATCATTGGCGGATTTCACCACCAGGGCCTGGATTGCGGTTTCGACGTCGATGGTCGAGCCGCTGGTGATGCCCAGCTTGGATGGCGGCTGGCCCGCGGCGTGGGCCGAAATCTTGATCTTGGAATCTAGCGTGAGCCGTCCTGCCTCAAGTTCATCGAACAGGAGGTAAAGAGTCATCATCTTGGTTAAGGAGGCGGGGTAGCGATAATCGTTGGAATACCTGTCAAACAGGATGTCGCCTGAGTCAGCGTGAACAACGTAAGCGGCATACTTAGAATTCGCAGCAGCCGGCGACATTCCCATCAGCGCTAAAAACAGCGCTGCGACCCAAATCGATACGCTACGCAACCCCATGAACATGTAACGAGCCTCGCCCATATCAAAACGCTTTTCAATATACGGAGGACGCCGGCCCCCGAAAAATCAGCGTTATTCGCCCTAAATTCTCCCCGGTCCGGAAACGCCCTGGCCGTTCCTTCCGTGGAGCAAACCCTGTGCCGCCTGTTTCGCGGCGAGACGGATGATCGTGCAACGCGGTAAACGGAGCGTTAACGAAAGTTTTACTAATCTGGCCCAAATAAATTGTGCAGTGCAACAAAAACATCTTGACCACCAGCCCGGACATCACTATGTTGCACTGCACAAGAGGGCGATTTTCGCCCTATATGCAATTGAATCAAACGTTTAGCTTTGATTTCCAGGGAGACTATTATGGCTACTGCCAAAACCGCCGCAGATGCATTCGACATGAAGGCCTTCGGTCCTGATTCGTTCAAGGAAGGCTATGAAAAGTTCGCGGAAGGCATGTCTACTTTCGCCGATTTCCAGAAAGAGTCGCTGAACGCCCTGATGGCGTCGGCTGGCGCTTTCACAAAAGGCCTTGAAACGCTGACCAGCGAGAGCGCGACGTTCTCCAAAGCGGCTTTTGAAGACACAGTCGCGACCGCGAAAGCGGCTTCCGCAGCGAAAACCCTTCAGGAAGCGATCGAACTCAACAATGACTTCATGAAGACGTCAGTTGAGAAAAATCTCGGTCAAATCAACAAGGTGGCTGATATCTGGGCGTCGACAGCGAAAGACACCGTTGAGCCGCTGACCGAGCGCTATTCCGCGCTGGTAGAGAAAATTCAGTCCTTCCGTCCGTAAGGTTTGAGTAACAGTTCTGCGTATCACTGTTGCGTGAAAGAGCCCGGCGCGTATCGCCGGGCTCTTTTTTTTGCCTGTTTTCCCATCATGAATTTTCTCGGCTTTGGGAAAAATTTGCTTCTTTTCAACGGGAAGGGATTACTTATCTAATAGTGCGGTGCGGTAATGGCGGTTGCCAAGCTCCGCTGACGCGAGGAAACTAAGGCGACTATGGCTGAAGACAACGAAAACGATCAGGAGAACGGGAACGACGATAATGGCGGGCCCGGGCAGGGTGTTGGCGTCGTCACCAAGACTGCGCCAAAGACCAAGCGGCCTTCGCTTTACAAGGTCCTCCTGCTCAACGACGATTACACCCCCCAGGAATTTGTCGTCTGGTTGCTTCAGGCTGTTTTCAAGAAAGACGCCGAGGACGCGGTGCGCATCATGATGCATGTGCATCAATCCGGCATCGGCGTCTGCGGTGTGTATACTTATGAAATTGCGGAGACCAAAGTGGCGCAGGTGATGGAGCTGTCGCGCCGCAACCAGCATCCGCTGCAATGTACTATGGAACGGGAGTAAGCCTTATGGCGTCGTTCAGCCGGAGTCTTGATGAATGTCTGCACAGCGCCATTGCGCTGGCGACGGAGCGCGACCACGAGCTCGCGACGCTTGAACATCTTTTGCTTGCGCTCACTGATGACCGCGACGCCGCGGCTGTCATGCGCGCCTGTAATGTAGATGTGGATCTGCTTCGCCGGCAGCTTTACGAATTTATTGAAAATGAACTCGCCAATCTGAAACTTGAAAATGGCGAGCAGGCTAAACCAACGGCGAGCTTCCAGCGAGTTATTCAGCGCGCTGTCATTCACGTTCAGTCTTCCGGCCGTGAGGAAGTGACTGGCGCCAATGTGCTTGTCGCGCTTTTCGCTGAGCGCGAGTCTCACGCCGCGCATTTCCTGCAGGCGCAGGATATGAGCCGCTTCGATGCGGTGAATTACATTTCCCACGGCATCGCCAAACGGCCCGGCGAGAGCCAGCCGAAATCTCCGCGCGGCGTCAATGAAGAGGCGGAAGCTACACAGAACCAGAAAGAAAGCGCGCTCGAAGCCTATTGTGTGGATCTCAACGCCAAGGCGCGATCCGGCAAGATCGATCCCCTGATCGGCCGCGACGCGGAAGTTGAGCGCTCAATCCAGGTCCTGTGCCGGCGCCGCAAGAACAATCCGCTGCTCGTCGGTGATCCCGGCGTAGGTAAAACCGCCATCGCCGAAGGGCTCGCTCTTAAGATTGTGGATGAAGATGTGCCGGAAGTGTTGGCGAAATCGACGATCTATTCGCTCGACATGGGCGCGCTGCTCGCCGGCACGCGCTATCGCGGCGATTTCGAGGAGCGCATCAAGGCGGTCCTCAAAGAGCTTGAAGAACACGAGGATGCGGTCCTTTTCATCGATGAAATTCATACGGTGATTGGCGCTGGCGCCACATCCGGCGGCGCCATGGACGCGTCGAACCTGTTGAAGCCTGCCTTGCAGTCGGGCGCTCTTAGATGCATGGGCTCCACGACCTATAAGGAATACCGCCAGCATTTCGAAAAAGACCGGGCGCTTGCGCGCCGGTTCCAGAAGATCGACGTTGTCGAGCCGAGCAAGGACGACACGGTGAAAATCCTCATGGGGCTGAAGCCGTATTTCGAAGAGCACCACAAACTCAAATACACCGATGAGGCTATTGTGGCCGCGGCGGAGCTGTCGTCGAAATATATGACGGACCGCAAACTGCCCGACAAAGCCATTGATGTGATCGACGAGGCCGGGGCGCGGCAGATGCTGTTCCCCGAGGACAAGCGCGTCAAACTCATCGACGAGCCGGAAATCGAGGAAGTTGTCGCCAAAATGGCTCGCATCCCGCCGAAATCCGTGTCGAAATCCGACACCGAGCGTCTGCAGAAACTCGGCGAGGATCTGCGCCGGGTGGTCTATGGCCAGGATGAAGCGATCGATCAGCTCGCGGCGGCGATCAAGCTGTCGCGGGCCGGGCTGCGCGAGCCAGAAAAACCAATCGGGTCCTATCTCTTCGCCGGGCCGACCGGCGTCGGCAAAACCGAAGTCGCCAAACAGCTCGGTCTCGTCATGGGCGTCGAGCTCGTGCGTTTCGATATGTCGGAATATATGGAACGCCATACGGTGTCGCGCCTAATCGGCGCGCCGCCAGGCTATGTTGGCTTCGATCAGGGCGGTCTCTTGACTGACGCCATCGACCAGCATCCCCATTGCGTTCTTTTGCTCGACGAGATCGAGAAAGCGCACCCGGAGATCTTCAACATTCTCCTGCAGGTGATGGACAACGGCCAGCTTACCGACGCCAACGGCCGCAAGGTCGATTTCCGCAATGTCATCATTATTATGACGACGAATGCCGGCGCGTCGGATGCTGCGAAGTTCGCCATCGGCTTTGCGGGCGGCAAGAAGACGGATGAAACCGAAGCGGCCATCAAAAAGATGTTCACGCCGGAGTTTCGCAACCGTCTCGACGCGGTCATCCAGTTCGCAGGTCTGTCGCAGGCGATCATCAACCGGATCGTCGAGAAGTTCGTGCTGCAACTCGAAGCGCAACTCGCCGATCGCGGCGTAACCTTCGAGCTTTCCGAAGAAGCGACGCAATGGCTTGCCGAGCGTGGCTTTGACGACGAAATGGGCGCACGCCCCCTTGCGCGCGTCATTCAGGAACATGTGAAAAAGCCTATCGCTGACGAAATTCTTTTCGGCAGCCTTAAAGAAGGCGGCATTGTTCGTGTGTTGGTGGACGCCGAAGACAAGACAAAGCTCGCCTTTGAATATCTTCCGGATCCGGAAAAGGCCGACAAGCCGAAAGATGGCGGCGATGACGCCAGCGTTCCGGCTCTGATGGAATAACCGCCGAAACAAGCATTAAAAAAACGCCGGGCTTATAGCCCGGCGTTTTGCGTTGGGGTTAGGCGTGCAGCCTATGGTTTCTTGTTTTTCTTCCTGTTCTTGTTTTTATTATTCCCGTTCCCGTTCCCGTTCCCGTTCCCGTTCCCGTTCCCGTTCCCGTTCCCGTTCCCGTTCCCGTTATTGCCATTGCCGGGTGTCGTGGCGCCCGGAGCGTTGGGGTCGACTGTTCC
>JAUHYK010000107.1 GCA_030426465.1 Alphaproteobacteria bacterium | reverse complement strand
GCATAGACGAGGTCGGGTGCATGCTGAGCGGAGGTCTCGATTCTTCTTCTATTGTGTGTCTTGCCGCAAAAAACTTTGCGCGAGAACAAAAGAGCCCGCTTCTGACGGCGTCGCTTGTGTATGAAGACGGTGAAGAAGATGAAAGCTTTTACATAGACGCCGTAAACAAAAAGGCTGGCCATGTGTCGCCGTTGCGCATCGACGCCAGTCATGTCGCCGCGTTCAGTGAGCTGGATAAAACGCTCACCGCATCTGGTCGACCGCCTTTTTCGCTCAATGGCGCGACCGCTTCATTGTTGATTGATGAGACGGACCGATGCGGTAAGGTCCGTGTTCTTCTCGATGGGTCAGGCGGTGATGAGGTTATATCGCGCGGCGCAAATTATCTTGTCGAGCTAGCGCAACAGGGAAATGTGTTTGCGCTGTGGAAGGAAATAAACCCCGCCAGTCTTAACGCCAAACGGACCAACCGGGCAGAAATTTTCCGGACGCTGCTGCTGAAACATTCCCCGCTGATGGGGCCGCTGAGGTCTTTAAAAAAAGCGTCCCTTGGCGGGTCCAGCAATAATGACGGCGTTCCATCATGGGCGCCTTTTGTGCGTGGGTCCGCGCGTTGCCTTGAGGCGCAGGAATACTACGAGCCTGCGTTGAAGCGCGAAGGGTTGACCCGGCAGTTGAGCTATGGCCAGCGCGAGCATCTGCGCGAGCTTCTGGATACACGCCAGGCGTTCTCGCTTGAGATGCTTGATCATCAATCGGCGCACAGCAATCTTGAAATCCGCTATCCTTTTTGGGATCAGGACCTTGCCGAGTTCTGTGTCCGGTTGCCAAGCTCGGAAAAATGGCGCGATGGTTTCGGGCGCTCTATCCTGCGCCGGGGACTGGCTGATGATTTACCGAAAGTGGTCGCAGAGCGTCGTGACAAGTTCAATTTCGCTAGGCGCTTTGTGAAAAGTCTGCGGGCTGGCGACGGTCTTCAGCGTATGTCCGTTGTGCTGCATGAAAAGGCCGGTCTCATCGACCCTTATGTCAATGTGGATTTTTTCCGGACGGTTCTTGCGGATTTCAAGGATGAGCGGCCTGCAGTGAATATCCAAAATCTGTATGCCTTGTGGCGTGTGACCATGTTATCGGCATGGCTGGAAAGCAGGCAGAGCGTATGACATCGCAGCCGAAATATTTTTACCGCTGTTATGGCTTTCTCGTCGCATCCGAGTTTGTTCTGCCGGAGCTTGATCCCGCACAGGAAGGAGAGGCTGACATTATTGTCAGCAACAGGCCGGATATTTTACTGAACGAGGACGCGCCAACGGGCGGTCAGCCGGCGTTTCTGCCTGATCTGCAAATTTTCGACTTCGCGAACGTGGCGCGGCTGGAGATTCACAAAGCGAAGGAAATTCGCGTCGGCCTCCGGTCCGGCATCAGCGAAGATTGTCTGGGCCTGCCGCTGCTCGGTCCGGTGCTGGCGACGCTGATGCATTATCGCGGAAGGCTTGTCATCCATGGCAGCGCAATTGTGGTCGGACATGAATTATGGGGTTTTGTCGGCGATCGCGGTGCTGGAAAGTCAACAATGGCTGCGTTTTTGATCCGGCGCGGCTTTCCGCTGTTTAACGACGATCTCATTTCCATCAGCTTTCCGCCCGACGCCGTCCCGACGGCGCATCCGGGCTACGCCGCGACAAAAATCATGAAGGAAGCGTTCGACCATGTGGGCGGTCTTAAAGGGGACATTCTGGAAACAGGGGGGCTGCCCTATAAAAAAATGCGCATAAGGCTGGCGCAAAAGCCGATCTCTGATGTGATGGTGCTCAGCCGCCTCTGCCTGCTCGAACGGGGAGAGTCGGCGAACCTGCGGGAACTGTCGGAGCGCAAAGCGTTGAACACCCTTTTCCAGCACATCTATATGCGCAAATATGGCGCCGCCCCGGCCGCCGATGGAAGGGCGCAGGCATGGTTTAGTCAAAGCGCGGCGCTGTTGAAGACCACGCCGATCAATCTTCTGACTGTCCCTTCAACGCTGGACCGGATGCCCGAGGCGGTTGACCTGATTTCAAAGAGCGCCGGGTTATGACAGCGCAGCCCTCAACCCCGCTGACGATCCTCTCTCTCATACGCACCGTCGCGCAGGCGACCGGTGGCGGTTTTGTAAAAACGGTGGCGCTCTTGTTGTTGGCAGGACTGACCGAAGGGCTCTCGATCGTACTTCTGGTTCCCATCATCGGGGTTTACGGTGGTGCTATGGATGACGCCGGCATCTCCGTTTTCGGCGCAGGGGCGGCGACGGCTGTTCAATCGCTAGCGCAAAGTCTGCCCCTATTGCTTTTCGGGCTGGTGCTATTGATCGCTATGCGTGCTGTGCTGGTGCGCATGGCGGAACTGACCAATGCAACATTGATCCAGAATTACTGCCTGATGACGCGCCAGTCGCTTTTCGAAAGCGTCGTCAATGCGAGCTGGCCTTTCCTTGCGTCTTTACGCGGCGCCGATATCAATCATTCCCTGACGGCGGATGTGGATCGAATTCAGACAGCGCTGATTTCATTGATGACGCTCATTCGGGCTTGTGTGATGGCGCTGGTCTATGTGATTGTGTCGTTGTTCTTTTCGTGGAAAATGACCGTCATTGCGGCGTTGCTGGGCGCCGTCTTACTTATATTGCTCGCGCCCTTGCGCCGCCGGGCTCGTCTTTACGGGACGCAATTCACACAATTGCGCCAGCGTCAGTATCACATCATTGGCGATTTCATCGACAGCATGAAGGCGTCGAAAGCGTTTTCAACGGAGCAGGATTTCTTTGAAAAATTGAAGTCGTCGCTGCGTACTATCCGGGATGCTACGCTCAGTTTCACAAAGGCGGCGAGTCTGGCGCAGATGTGGGTGCAGATCGGGTCCGGCGCGGCGCTGGCCGTGTTTGCCTATCTCGCGCTTGATCGCTTTGACTTATCACCTGCGGCAACCATCGCCATGATTGTCGTCTATCTTCGCCTGTCTCCGAGAATTTTATCGATCCAGCAGACAATCCAGACATTGAACGCCAACATGAATGCGCTTGAGGTGGTGCTTGCTCTGAAGGCGCGGTGTCTCGCGCATGAAGAACCCAGAGATACGCAAGGACAGGCGCCGCTCGCCCTGATCCGCGAAATCCGCTTTGAAAATGTCGGTTTCATCTATGAAGCCGGGGTCACTGCGTTGTCCGGGGTCAGTCTGAACCTGCCGGCGGGCGCGATCACGGCGATTGTCGGGCCGACCGCAAGTGGAAAAAGCACTTTCGCGGATCTTCTGATGGGCCTGACGTCGCCTTCGGAAGGCGCCATTGATATTGACGATATTCGCCTTGACGACGGCAATCGGCGGGGCTGGCGCTCTATGGTCGGATATGTGCCGCAGGAAACATCGCTCATGCACGATACGGTGCGGGCGAATTTGCTCATGGGTGCCCCCGGCGCCAACGACGCGGATATCCAGACTGCTCTGCGACTCGCGAAAGCAGACAAGTTTGTCGCCGGGATGAAAGACGGCCTTGAAACGGTCATCGGCGATCGTGGGGCCTTTATGTCGGGCGGTGAGCGCCAGCGTTTGGCGCTTGCGAGGGCGATCTTGCGCGCGCCAGCATTATTAGTGCTCGATGAAGCAACAAGTGCGCTCGACTGGGAGCATGAGCACGCGATCATAGAAGGTCTGAAAGAGCTTCGAGGGAAAATGACAATCCTTGTCATTGCGCACCGGCCATCGATTCTGGATGCTGCGGATCAGATTATTGTGCTCGAGCGTGGTCAGGTCATTGAGGCTGGAACCGCCCACAAGTTGCTTCGCGAGAAGGGTGGTTATGTTTGGGAGATGGCGCAAGATCAGCGCAGATAATCCTTAGGCTGAAGAAAGCTCAGCGGCCCCAAATCCGCAAAAATATGGCGCAGTGCAGCATTTTTGTTTGCTAAGCAGCATAATTGAGTCTTATGATGAGGGCGCAGCCCGCTTCGTGCGCCCTATGCAGGCCTCAGGGTAAGAGGGACTTGTTATGAGCAATCCGGCGTCTTGGCGCGAAACATTGAAAGACTACAAGCGGGAGGTCTATTGCGATTACCTCTCTTGCCGCTCTTTCTTTGATGGTGCGTCGGAAGCGGCGCAACAGCACGTAAACTGGCTGTTTATTTTGACCTTTCCCAATGGCGGGTCAACGGCTTTGGCGAAATTGCTCCTGACATCGCCAAGCACCGTTTCGCTAACCCCGAATGCAGAAGGTCAGTGGTTGATCCCATCCATGACGCGTGCGCGCGACAGGTGGGACGCTGACTATTCGCTTTCCTATCGCAAAGTCCGCGCCGTGTGGTTGGATCAGGTCAGGAAAAAGGCATCTGGCCCTTGTCTCGTCGTTGAAAAGTCGCCGCCGAATATGGTTCGCTATGACAAGCTGCTGTCATCGTTCGAGGGGATGAAAACCGACTTGATCACTTTCACACGCGATCCCTATGCGGTCTGTGCGAGCTGGCACAAGCGTTATGACACTGATGAGATGATTTCAAACTGGAGCCTGCCTTGTGATAAAGGCATGTCGGAATTTCAACGTTTCGAGAATCTGGCGGAGATATGGTTGCGCATGGCGCGTTATATCCTGGCGGCGCAACCGCATGCCCGATTGAATTTGAGATATGAAGACTTCACGGCCGATGTTCCTGGCGCTGCGAAATCTTTATCCAGCGAGATTGCGCTGCTGAGCGATATCTCCCTGGAGGCTAAGGTCAAAGTCAAGGATTACCCGGACCAGAAAATCGTCAATATGAATGACCGGCAGATTTCGCGTTTGTCTGACGAACAGCGCTCTGGCCTCACGGCAGGCCTCAACAAAGATCGCGAGACACTCGACGCGCTTCATTATCAAATTTTATGAAGGAATTTTGTCACAAGCGGGGGGCTTGGAAATGTTTAAACGCAATACGCTCGGGTTAAATTCCGCGGTTGAGAGGGTGGCTGCGAAAATTACCGCGGTGCGCCAGAAAAACATCATTGGCAAGGCTGACGCTTATTATGAAGAAGGGGATGTCGATAAGGCGCGCGCTGAATATCGGCGTATTATTAATGTTGCAAAAAGGAAAAAGCCGAGAGTATTGCCGACTTATGCGTTCCAGAGAGCGGGCGAATTCGGATATCATTCCATTGATTTACCGCGATATAAAATCGCCTATTTCCCCATTCCTAAAAATGCGTGCACATCGCTGAAATGGCTTTTTTACGAGCTAATTTACGGCGCGCCGTTTGATTCTCAGCACCCCTTGGGCACCATTCACAAGTTCTTTCGGGGGGGCACTATGCTTGCCCATAACCCGAACCATGCCGATCGTTGCAAGGTTGTTGTAATCCGCGATCCGATACAGCGTTTCATTTCCGCTTACCGCAACCGGATCCTCTATCATCAGGATGTCGCGTCTCTCTATGCTGATAAGGGGCTGAGCGAAGCGCCGACGATCAACCAGTTTGTCGATGATCTGGAATTTTACATGCGCCGGTCGCGTGTCACGAACCACCATTTTGGCCTTCAGTCTCTTTACTTGACAGGCGATCTTTCGTTTTTCGACCGTATCTACCCGATCGAACAACTTAGTGAGTTGGTTGCGTTCCTGTCCGACACGGTTGGCCGGCCTCTAGAGCTGCCTTGTAAACAGGCGGGGGGGCCGAAAGTGACGTTGCAAGACTTGTCGCCCGAGTCATTCGAAAAATTATTGACGTTTTATGACGCCGACTATCAGTTTCTTGGCGATTATTATTCGGTTGACCGGATCAAAGCGCTCTATGCAGCTTGAATCTTCGCCAGCGACTCTCCTTTCTATAATTTGACGCAACTTAAAATCTCAATTTTTCACAACTGTAGCTTTCAATGATTTAATGGCGCGCGGTCGTGCAAAAATTTCGCCGATGAGCGATGATCATTTTCAACGCGTGAAACATCTCTTGAGATGTGAACGATCGATCCAATGGCGCAGAGTTCAAGATGATTTTCTTACACCGCTTCCGGCGCAACTCGCAGCAGCTAACATGAGTGAGTGTGCGCAAAAAAAGCCGCCAGTGTGTTTTATGGCTGACCCGGCATTCCGGAGAAGCGGGCGCCTGCAACGGTCATTTCTCTTTTCAACTTGCGGCGCCGGGAAGTCTATTGGTTCGAGCCTTACCAAAAGTTTTGTTGCGACGCGGCAAAAATACGTTGCACCGCACACAAAACTTGATAAGCTTTGCTCAAGGTCATCGGCATTTGTTCGTATTCCTTGCTGGGGGTTGTTCATATGGAGCGTATTCCTAACTTCGGGCTTGCAATGCGGGGACGTATGACGCACCCGCTTGATAAAGCGCACACGCCGGGCGCAGCGGCGTCAGCCACGCAAGCAAAGACGCGTAGCATCGGCCCCTTAACGCGCCTTTTCGACATAGTTTTTGCTGTTGCCGCTATAGTGTTTTTTGCTCCGTTGATGGTTTTTATTGCCATCGCCGTCGCCATGAGCAGTCCGGGCCCGGTCATCTTCGCCCATTCGCGCGTGGGGCAGAACGGCAAGCTTTTCCCGTGTCTGAAATTTCGCACCATGGTCGTGAACGCCGACGAAGAGCTTCAGCGCGTGTTGAGGTCTTCGCCCGCCGCCCGCGCCGAGTGGGAAACTGACCACAAACTGAAAAACGACCCGCGCATCACGCCGATCGGCAAATGGCTGCGCAAATTCAGCCTCGATGAGCTGCCCCAGCTTTTCAATATCCTGATCGGGCAGATGAGCGTTGTCGGGCCGCGCCCGATTGTCATTGACGAGATCAAGAAATACGGAAAGTTCTTTGACGATTACTGTTCCGTGCGTCCCGGCCTGACCGGCTTGTGGCAGGTGAGTGGACGCAACGACATCAGCTATGATGCGCGCGTTCAACTGGATGTCAGCTATGCACGGAACCGCACCTTGCTTCTCGATATGAAAATTGTGCTGCAGACGGTGCCCGCCGTGATCGCTTTCCGCGGAAGTTACTAAAGCGACCGCCTAAGAGATTTTCATCGTTGCAAAAGAACTATGGCGCGCTTCAGGGCGCGCCATTTTCCATTTCTGTGCTTGTTGTTGGCAATGTTCGGCGGCGGCGCAGCGATCGCTCTAGTTTAAAAACGTCACGATGATCGCGGCGACAATAGCCCAGGACAACAGACCCAGAATGACCATGACGAACACCCGGTCGCGCGCCGGGATCTTTTTGTCTTCGGCGCTGGCGTCGCTATAGGCTTCGCTCTGCTTTGCGTGCGTGGACTCGCGTTTCAGCAACCCTGAGAAGAGGGCCAGCGGCGCCTGATAGAGTGCTTTCACGTTCATTTCCTCACGTCCCGCTCGCGCTTTTCTTCTGTTTAGCGCACAGCTTTTTAATAAGAGTGTAACGGAAGAGAGGATGCGTTCCTATAATTTTTAAACAAAATTGACATATATGCTGCACCGCAGCGAGGGCAGGGGCCCGATATGTCGAAAATTGCGAGTTGCGAAGACGGCATTTGGACGCCGAAGTCAGGTCACCGCAGGCGTGAAAAAGAGATGGCTCTGCTGCAATTCTGGGGGTGGGCAGGGCGCGCCTTTACAGGCCGCGATCCTTCATCTTCGCCGGGAACGATGAGACGCCGGTAATTGGGCATGACGCCAGAATAACAAAAGGCGTCATCGGGGGATAGATTGAATGGTGCATTGCGCCTTCGGCTTAATGCATCCTACTGGCTGGCTCTGTATTCTCGTCCGAAGACTCAGGAGGTAGTTCGCAATGATCGAATTTCTCACCATCTCGACAATAGCAAGTTTCGGTTTCAGGGTCCCACCAAGCATTGCCAAGATTATCAGCACAAGTTGCCAATTTATCTTCGCAGCTTGACGACAAGATAACTGTAGTCACCAAAAAACTTTTCCAAATCAAACCATAATTATTCTTTTTCATCAGCTGTTCTTTCAAAGTCTGGGTTTTCGTTATCGCTTACATACGCTTCACAACCAGGCTTACAGCAAGTAAGTAGGGTGCATTAAGCCGAAGGCGCAATGCACCATCAATGTTCGCCGAGATGAAGAGGTTTCCAATCCTCGCGCGGAATATCGATCGGCCTGCCTGTCTCCTTTTTCCATTCCTTATAGGTCGAATAGGGCCAGTCCGCCGGATCATTGACAAGGCCGTGTTTCACGGGATTCCAATGGATGTAATCGACATGGCGATCAAGGTCATCGCCGTCGCGAATAAGATGCTCCCAAAATCGTCTTTGCCATACGCCGCGCTCACCTTTTCGGCGGCCGGCGCGCGCATCCCCAGAACGTGGAAGCGATTTCGTGAACCGTGATTTTAAAAGCCGCCAACGCAAGGGGTAATCGCCATCCCCCGGCGACATCCGCCAGATGCAGTGAAGATGATCGGGCAGAATGCAGATCGCGATGGTTTCAAAAGGATGTTGCTTTTGCACATAGCCATAGGCGGCGCGCAACTTGTCGATATTGTCCGTCAAAAGCGATTGGCGCCGGTCGAGGAGATTGACCGTAAAAAAGAACTCCCCGCCGGGAACGATAAGGCGCCGGTAATTGGGCATGACGCCAGAATAACCAAACGCTTTACGAGGGTATAGTTTGAATGGTGCATTGCGCCTTCGGCTTAATGCACCCTACTTACTATACTGGGCATACGATGCTCAATCAATTGTAGCAGTTCCTCGGCAGGCAAATTTTTTCCGGCCCATAAGTGAGATGCGTAAATCTCTATATCCATAGTTCCGAGAACGGACCGGCGAATGTATTCCTTTGCTGAAAGAACGTGTAGCCGAATAAACGTTTTTCCAGATGAAAACAGGAGAGGGTTCCTTCTAGTCTTTTTTATTTCAATCCCTCGAATTTTGCTCCACGGGATGGGATCTTTTTTCACCCGACCCCGAATCCAAATACCCTCGTCGAGCAGCTTTACCAACGGTTGCATACGGAATAGATCGCTAATGATGCCGGGCAAAGCGATAGCAAAAAAAACAACCCCAAACATTGCAATTGACTTTATTATAAGCGCGCCAACGACACCTATTTTGGTGGGTTCTGAACTAAAACTGGTGAAAGCAGATTCCGAGGAAGTATTTAGGAGAAGCCAAACTCCGGCAAATTCCAAGGTAAAAAACATCAGCAGCATGATCGCCGCATAGCGCCGTGTACGATAAATAAAAAACTCAGAACTTAAAGCCATCATTCCCTCTAGTGGTCATTCCATATCTGGATAAATCACGATGTAATGAGTTGGTCGCGCATCGATATGGGGCGTAGTCAAGCTCATGTAGGAACTCATCGCTCGATCACCGGCAGCTTTTGACAAACCTGAAAATTCGGCACTAGCACCAGCAAGCGCTTCTCCTAGGACCCCTCCCACGGCCGCTCCTTTCTCCGCGCCTATCGCAGCACCAACCTCACCTCCAGCTTTAGCGCCGCCAAGAGTAGCTATTGCAGTTGTAGTTATTTCAGCTCCTTTTCCAACCACCGCCGCATCAATAGGCACTCCACTGCTAACGTCATCTGCAACATCGATAACGGCACTAGCTATGGTGGCCCCCAAGCCAGCTTTGGCAAGCCCGCCAACAACTTTCTTGGCAGCCCCTGTCAAAGACTGGTCAGCTATGCCCAATCCCTCTTTCGCCACAGCAGTTGTGGTATTTTGAATATCAAACGTATCGTTAACGATACTTGCTAGAGCAGATGCTTTCGAAGTTACTTTCGGCGTTGAGCCATTTACGGCTAGTACTTTAGCGCAGGGTGAAGAGCCGACACCACACGCAGTGTTACCATCCGGATCAGTGTTGTTCACCGGATCGTTGTGGACATACGCATAGAGGTTGAGCTGGTCCTGATAGCCGATGGGATCGGTGGAGAGGAACCGGCCGATGACGGGGTCGTAATATCGCGCCTGCATATAGGTGAGGCCGGTGGCGCTGTCGGCGATATGGCCGGTGAAGCCGGTGTCGTCAGCATTCGCCGCGGGCTTCAGCCGCGCCTCGCCAAACGGGTCGTAGCTTTCGCGACAGAGCACATTGCCCGCCGCATCCGTCGACGGAAGGGAAATGAATTGCCGCCAAATATGGACAGATATGGGAAGTGGTGCCCGGGGGCGGATTTGAACCACCGACACGCGGATTTTCAATCCGCTGCTCTACCAACTGAGCTACCCGGGCGTGCGGGGCGCGCAGGCCTCGCGATAGGAACCGCCGGCAGGCAAAATCCGGCCCGCAGAGCGCGGCTTATAGCCAGAGCGGGCGGGCTTGTCCATGGCCGCAGGACATGAAATTGGCCGCCGGATTCCGCCGATTTTCGGTCTCTGAGCCTGCGTCTTCCCTGGCTGAAGGATGAGGGGCTTTGCGGGCGCCGGCGGGCGCCGGTATCAAGGGGAAAAGGATACTGCACATGGCCCAGAAAACCGCTTCCAAAAAGCCCGCCTCTCCCTCGCGCAAGGCGGCGACCCTCGCCAATATGGAGAGTCTCGACCGCGGCAAGACCGCAAAGCCGAAGGTAAAGGGGAAAGCCGCCGCGTTGACCCAGCTTGGCCGGGAGACGACGGCGCCCGCCGATCCGAAAGCGGCGGTGTTGGAGACGGCGCCGAACCCGCAGACCGGCGAGACCTATGTGGCGCGCTTCACCGCGCCGGAATTCACCTCGCTTTGCCCGGTGACGGGCCAGCCGGATTTCGCCCATCTCGTGATCGACTATGTGCCGGCAAAACTGATTGTCGAATCGAAGTCGTTCAAATTGTTCCTGACCTCCTTCCGCAATCACGGCGCCTTTCATGAGGATTGCACGGTCTACATCGCCAAGCGCATCATCGCGGCGGCGAAACCGAAATGGCTGCGCATCGCCGGCTACTGGTATCCGCGCGGCGGCATTCCCATCGATGTTTTTTACCAGACGGGCGAGCCGCCCAAGGGGGTATGGTTGCCGGATACAGGCGTCGCACCTTATCGCGGGCGCGGATAATAAGGAAAATCAATGCACCGTTCTTTTTCAATGCTGTCCCTGCTTCTCGCCGCGGCATGTTCGCAAGGCGATGCGCCGGCAGACGAGGGCGCTAAACAAACCCTTGCGACAGCCGCCCAAGAAACCGTTGCGGAGACTGGGGGAGAAGCCAAGCGCGGCCCCGGTCCGATTGTTGCAGAGTCGGCGCCGGAAGACTGGCGCGCGCTTGATCCTGAAAACCTGTTGGTGATCGAGCTGGAGCGCGGGCGCGTTGTCGTGGCGCTATCGGAAAAGCTCGCCGCTACCCACACGGCGCAACTGAAAGCGCTTGCCCGCGAAGGTTTTTATGACGGGCTTTCTTTTTATCGCGTGATTGACGGCTTTGTGGCCCAGGGCGGCGACCTTGCAGAAACGCGTGAGATCAGGACCGCTGAAAAGTCGCTCGCCGCGATGTTTGACGAACCCCTTACGAATGCGATGAAGTTCGCCCCCGTCAAGGATGTGGACGGGTATGCGCCGCAAGTCGGTTTCATCGACTCGGAGGCGGTCGGCGTCGGCGGGGGTCGTGTCTGGAAACTCCATTGCACAGGCGCCATGGCCATGGCGCGTGGCAATGAAAAAGACACAGGCGGGACAGAGTTTTACATCGCCCTCCAGCCGCAGCGTTATCTGGACCGGAACCTGACTGTGTTCGGTCAGGTCATTGAAGGTATGGAGCATATTCAGCTATTGCGCCGTGTTGCGCCGGCGCAAACGCCCGAAGACGATCTCGGTGAAACCATTCTTTCTATCCGCGTCGCCGCCGATCTGCCGAGCGATGAACAACCCGCGCTTGAAATCATGCGCTCCGATACGCCGACCTTCGCTGACTATGTAGAAGCGCGCCGGAACCGGCCAGA
>JAUHYK010000150.1 GCA_030426465.1 Alphaproteobacteria bacterium | reverse complement strand
TAAAGCACGCTGCCCCATGACGCCGCTCAAAAACATCCGTAATTTCTCCATCGTCGCCCATATCGACCATGGGAAGTCGACCCTTGCCGACCGCTTGATCCAAGTGACGGGCGGGCTGACCGACCGTGAGATGAAGGAGCAGGTGCTCGATTCCATGGAGCTGGAGCGCGAGCGGGGCATCACCATCAAGGCCCAGACTGTGCGCCTCAACTACAAGGCGAAAGATGGCGAGGAGTATGTTCTCAACCTCATCGACACGCCGGGCCATGTGGATTTCACCTATGAGGTTTCACGTTCCCTGTCGGCCTGCGAGGGCGCGCTTCTGGTGGTGGACGCCAGCCAGGGCGTCGAGGCGCAGACGCTCGCCAATGTTTATCAGGCGATCGACGTTGATCTCGAAATCGTGCCGGTGTTGAACAAGATCGATCTGCCCGCCGCTGAACCCGACAGGGTGAAAGCCCAGATTGAGGATGTCATCGGCATTGACGCGTCGGACGCGCTGGAAATTTCCGCCAAAACCGGCGTCGGCGTGCCGGAGGTGCTGGAAGCCATCGTCACTAAATTGCCCGCGCCCAAGGGCGACCGCGATGCGCCGTTGAAAGCGCTGCTGGTTGATAGCTGGTACGACCCCTATCTCGGCGTTGTCGTGCTGGTGCGGGTTATCGACGGCGTCATGAGAAAAGGTATGCGGGTGCGTATGATGGGCGCCAAGGCTGTCTATCTGGTCGATCAGGTGGGTGTGTCGACGCCAAAGAAAACACCGGTGGACGAGCTTGGCCCGGGCGAGATCGGCTATCTGACGGCGCAGATCAAGGAAGTCGCCGATACTGCGGTTGGCGACACCATCACCGATGACCGCAAGCCCTGCGACAAGCCGCTCGCCGGCTTCAAACCCTCCGTGCCCGTTGTTTTTTGCGGCATCTTTCCGGTGGACGCCAACGACTTCGAAGATCTGCGCGAGGCTATGGGCAAGCTGCGCCTCAATGACGCCAGCTTCGAATTTGAGATGGAAACTTCCGCCGCACTCGGCTTCGGGTTCCGTTGCGGCTTTCTGGGGCTTTTGCATCTGGAGATTATTCGCGAGCGTCTGGAGCGCGAGTTCAATCTCGACCTCATCACCACGGCGCCGAGCGTTGTCTACGATATTCACATGACCGACGGATCAGTGGTGGAGCTGCACAATCCCGCCGATATGCCGGACCCCGTCAGGATCGATCATATCGAAGAGCCGTGGATCAAGGCGACGATCATGGCGCCCGACGAATATCTCGGCGGCATTTTGAAGCTGTGCGAAGAGCGCCGCGGCATCCAGCAGGATCTCACCTATGCGGGATCGCGCGCAATGGTGGTCTATGAATTGCCGCTGAACGAGGTGGTGTTCGATTTTTACGACCGCTTGAAATCGGTGTCGAAAGGCTACGCAAGTTTCGATTATCAGATTACGGATCATCGCGCCGGCGACCTCGTGAAGATGCAGGTTCTCGTCAATGATGAGCCTGTGGACGCGCTCTCCATGATCGTTCACCGCGACAAGGCTGACTATCGTGGGCGCGGTATGTGTGAGAAGTTGAAAGACCTCATTCCGCGCCACCAGTTCAAGATCCCGATCCAGGCTGCGATCGGCGGACGCGTCATTGCGCGCGAAACGCTGTCGGCGCTGCGCAAAGACGTCACCGCGAAATGCTATGGCGGCGACGCTTCGCGCAAACGCAAGCTCCTGGATAAACAGAAAGAAGGGAAGAAAAAGATGCGCCAGTTCGGGCGTGTCGAAATCCCTCAGGAAGCCTTTATTAAAGCCCTAAAAATAGACAGTTAGGCCAGTTTCGCCCTTAACTTGCGTCATTTGTTTCTGGCGCTAGACTATTCCTTGTGGGATGGTGAGGGGCTTTTTTAATGAAAAAACTGGCGACCGTTCTTGCGGTTATGATGGCGCTATGGGGCAATGTTCTGGCGCAGGACGATGAAACGCCCGCGACGCCCGTCACGCGGACTCCGCCTCCTTATCCGGCGGAATGTTTTGCAAAAATGCCTGCGGACGCGCCGGCCCAATTCGTAACGTTGATGTTTGACATTAACCGGCAAGGTGATGTGGAGAATGTGCGCGTTCGTGAAGCGAGCGATCCCTGTTTTGAGGCGGTCTCCATCGCGGCGGCGCGCCAGTGGAAATATGAGCCGCGCCGGGTCGATGGCGTGCGCAAGTCTCAGACGGATATGGAAGTCTTGCTGACTTTTGTGATCGATAATGAAACGCGTGCTGAAGATTACGATGCACGCCCTGCCGTTCGTGTTCCGCCGCGCTATCCTGAAAAATGTATGCGCAGAGCGAAAGATGAAGAGGCTGTTCTCGTAGGATTCGATGTTTCGGCGGC
>JAUHYK010000106.1 GCA_030426465.1 Alphaproteobacteria bacterium | reverse complement strand
CAATTACGCCCTCATTGGTTTGCTGCTGTTCCTCTTGCTGCTAGGAGCGGTAAGCTTTTTCTTTGTATGGAAGCGATCACAGCCCGCCATCCCGATGCTGGCGATCGCCATGCTCTTCGGCCTCGGCGCTGTCACCCTGCAAAATTCTTTTGCCCTGGGACGTCATCTGTTTTTCACCGAAGCTGGCAGGAGCAGTCTGAAAGAGGTTGCGCTAAGGTCGGACAAATGGCCGAGCGACCCGGCGGCGCTTAACAAAAACCCCCATTACGAGGGCGCTGCCGACAAAAAGCCGCCGAACATTTATTATATCATCCCCGACATGTTCATGGGCGCCGGCGAATTCGAAGACATGACGGGCCAGGCCTATGAAATGGATGACATCCTTGAGCAGCGGGATTTCAAGGTTCTGGATAATTACTATTCCAATGCGCCAATCACCCGCTTGTCGCTGGCCCATGTTTTCGGCGCGGAATATTTCGCTGACAAGGACACAGAGCTGACGAACGATCTTATTCGTAATCTGCCGTGGCGGGACGGTGAAAAAGTCTACCAAACGTTACGACGGCGCGGTTACAATATCTTTTATTTCGTAGACACCTATGTAAATCCTGACTGCGCGCCACTCGCCGACTATTGTTATACGAAGAAGAATTTTTTCGACGCTCAGGATCTGGTCTTTCTGGAACGAACCCCATTCTTTGACATGCTGTCAGCATCGGGCAGTGCGCTTGCCCCGGTATGGCGGCGCCTGATGAAATATCCCTATTATTTCGAAATTCCGGAAATCCTGAATACGCTGCCTAAAAAAGGCGCGTCGCCATCCTTTACCTATCTGCATTTCGGCTTGCCGCACTCGCCATATCGCTTCGATGAAAACTGCCAGTATTACGACGCTTATCCGCCGATCCGGGAGGATAAGCTGAAAGGCTCAATCAAGGCTTATGCAAAGCATGTAAAATGCGCCGAGAGCATGTACACGCAGTTGATCGACCGCATCCTGAAAAACGATCCGGACGCATGGATTATTTTCCAGGCGGATCACGGCGTGAACTATTATGGCCAGTCCACGGGCGAAGACATCATGGCGCTTAGTGACGACGCCGTGGCGCGGAATTTGAGCATTATGGGCGCCTACCGGTTACCCCAGCGCTGCCTTGAGACCATTCCCCCGGACATGTCGCCAGTGAACACCTTTCCTGTGCTCCTCGCCTGTCTCGAAGAGCGCCCACCGGAGTTGAGACCTGCTCAGCACTACCTGATGTATTATCTGAGTTGGCAGCCCTCCGGGCAGGTCCGCGATGTCACCGAGATCATCAGGGCCCGCGCCGAACACCTGCAATAAGGCTATTTTACCGTTCTCAGGGACGCGTCAATCCAAAGCCGCACGGATTGCGCATTATGACGTTTCTATAAAACTCTGGTTGCATCCAGTGCGCATTTTTGCGTACATATTGCGCTTTAGAATCAACAATTGCCGTATGTGAGGAGTATGCCTGATGAGGCTCAGTACAGCATTGCTCGCCGCCGCCGCCCTGGTCGCGATCACCGCGCCAGCCCACGCTTATGTCGATCCGGGCACTGGAAGTGTCGTGACCACGGCCATCCTCGGTTTCTTTGCGGCCATCGGCTACACGGCGCGCAAACATTTTTATCGTCTGAAAGACATGGTCACGGGTAAGGCGAAAAAGGAAGAGAACGTCCAACGTGAATCGTGAAGCGGTTGCTGAACGGACGCTGACATGGGACCGCGGCTCGTTTCGAGATCGTGCGAACCGTATCTATGATGATGGACAAAACATTTTTCGCGGCGTCAATGACGACGTCCTGACTAATTTCAAAACGTTTTCCGATACGGCTCTTTATGAAGAGCTCGTTCGGGAGGGCAAACTCATTCAGTCGAGCGTCGCTGAGGCGCCGCTGAGCGGCAGCCTACCAGAAAGCTGGGCGGGCTTTCTTGTTCATGAGCGCATCCCATTCATTAGCTATCCCTATGAGTGGACATTCGGCATGCTCAAGGACGCTGCGCTCTTGCAGCTTGAATTGCTGGAACGGTCTATCCCGGCCGGATGGACGCAAAAGGACGCGACAGCCTTTAATATTCAATGGCGCGGCGCGCAGCCGGTGTTTATCGACCTGCCGTCCTTTGAGCCGTATAGGGAAGGCGAGCCATGGGCTGGTTATCGCCAGTTCTGCATGATGTTCCTCTATCCCCTCATGTTGCGGGCGTATAAAGGCATCGATTACCGGCCGATGCTACGCAGCAATCTGGAAGGGATTGAGCCGGATATCGTCAATCAAATTCTGTCCGGTTTCACGCGTTTTCGTAAAGGCGTTTTCGGCCATGTCTATCTGCACGCGAAGATGCAGCGCCGCTATTCCAGCGCAGATATAAGCGAAGCGAAAGCCTTAACCGAAACCTCCGGTAAAGAGGTTTCTGAGCGCAAAGGCGCGCGCCACTCGCTGCCGATGGTTATGGGCACTATACAAGGCCTCGCCAGCACGGTGCGCAAATTGTCGATCGGCGACAGTGAAACCACATGGGGCGATTACGACAAGTCCCACAGCTACGCCAAGGAATCCTTTGAGATAAAGAAGTCCTTCGTCGCCAAACACGCCGCTGCGCGACGCCGGTCCCTCGTTTGGGACCTTGGCTGCAACACCGGAACATTCTCGCGGATTTGCGCCGAGCACAGCGATTATGTTGTCGCCGCCGACGGCGATGAGAAAGCGGTCGAGCGGCTTTATCAGTCCGTCAAGGCGGACGGTGTGAAGAATATTCTGCCGCTGGTGATGAACCTTGCGAATATTTCGCCGAACCAGGGATGGGGAAGGCGCGAGCGTAAGGCTTTTGACGCGCGTAAAAAGCCGCAACTTGTTCTCTGTCTCGCTCTTATTCATCACATCGTTATATCGGCGAATATTCCGCTCGCTGAATTTGTTCGCTGGTTGCGCAGTCTCGATTCTGATGTGGTGATCGAATATGTCGGCCTTGAGGACGACATGGTGAAGATGCTGCTGCGCAATCGCGTGAACCAATATGGCGATCTGGCGCCCGATCAGTTTGAAGAGACGCTATCGTCTGCTTTCAATATCGAAGACACCGCGCCGCTGAAAGGCGGTCACCGGAAACTCTATTTCCTCACGCCGAAATCAGTCTGATGAATGCGGTTGAATTCCTGCTGACGCCAATCATCTGGGCGATGCAACAGCTTTTAACGCTGTTGCAAACAGCGACCGGTAGCTTTGGACTCGCCATTATAGGGCTCAGTATTGCGGCGCGGCTGCTGTTAACCCCTATTTTCAAAATAGCAGCGAAGGCCGAGCAAAAAGAGCAGGGCGTGCAGGCGGCGATGGCGCCGCAAATCGCCGAGGCCAAACGCACCCTGAAGGGGCGCGAACAGTTCGAACGGATTGACGAGATCTATCAGGCGCACGGCTATCACCCGATTCAATCGGTCTCATCGCTTGCACCGATCGCGTTGCAGATCCCGTTTCTCCTCTCGGCTTTGTTTTTACTGACCGATTTTCCGCCGCTTCAGGGAAAGTCGTTTTTATTCATTGAAAATCTGGGCGCGCCTGATGGGCTCATCTCGCTTGGCGGGATCAGCATCAATGTGCTGCCAATCCTTCTGACGGCCGTCGCCATTTTCGAATCCTATATCCGGCCGGAAATGACGCAGGCGATCCGGGTGCGGTTCTTGATTGTCGCGGGGGTTATCGCCATCCTGATCTACGGGCTGCCAGCAGCCGTCTGCCTTTACTGGCTGACCAGTAATTTATGGTCGCTCGGCTCTACGACGCTTAAACTGCGCAGCAAGACGGTTGAAGCAACCGGCTAGCCTTTCTTCCAGACACTACCTTTACGCAGGGCGTCGGCGACTTTGCCGGTGCGTTTGCCTTGCGTCGGGTGGTGCTGCCAAAAGGCGTCGTCGAAGCTTTGCGCCGGATTGCGATAGATCACGCCGAGCGGCATGGGGAACTCACCCATGGGCAGGTGCACGAGAAGATTGGCGAGTGCGAGATTGGTCTCGTCATGGACGAGAACTTCCTCAACCGGCACACCGGTCTCGCCTACGTCGACAATCTCCAGCGTCAGGGTTTGCGTGTTGAGCTTTAACCCCTTCTCGCCTTTCGCGAACAACAGCGGCTTGCCATGCTCCACATGAAGCTGGGTGTCAGCGGCGGTTTTCTTTGCGACGAAATCCTCGAACCGGTCCTTGTTGTAGACGATGCAGTTCTGGAAGATTTCTACGAAGGCCGCGCCTTTAAATTCGCGCGCGGCTTTTAAGACCGGCGAGAGGTTTTTGGCGTCCGTGTCGATGCCGCGGGCGATGAAGCGCGCATTGGCGCCGAGCGCAAAGGCGCACGGGTTCACGGGGCTGTCAATGGAGCCCGCCGGGGTTGACGGTGAACGCGTGCCGGGCCGCGATGTCGGTGAGAACTGGCCTTTTGTGAGCCCGTAAATCTCGTTGTTGAACAGCATGATCTGCATATCGACATTACGGCGCAGGACATGAAGCAAATGATTGCCGCCGATGGAAAGCCCGTCGCCGTCGCCGGTGACCAGCCAGATATCGAGTTCGGGATTGGCGATCTTCAGACCTGTCGCGAATGCCGGCGCGCGCCCATGGATCGTGTGGAAGCCATAGGCGTTCATGTAATAGGGGAAGCGCGACGAACAGCCGATGCCGGAAACGAACACAGTCTTGTCGGGGTTCGCCTCAATATCGGCGAGCGTCTTCTGCACGCATTTCAGGATGGCGTAATCGCCGCAGCCGGGGCACCAGCGCACTTCCTGATCGGTGGCGAAATCTTTTGCGGTAAGGGGCTTGTTCATGAGTTACTTTCCAAACGCTCAGCTAAGAGGACGTCTACCGTTGCTTGGTTTTCTGCAGATAGTTTTATTCTCAAAAAATTTTCACAGAGTGGCGCATAGGCGATTCCATCCGCATAAAATATTTCCTCAAAAGGATCGGCATCCTGAAAAAAAATGATTGTCATTGCGTGTGCAGGGATTTGTTCAAGTGTGACTGCAACGTCTTCAACGCCGCTGCGAAGAGAGCTCACAATCGTATTTATTTCGTCGGGTTGAGAATAGGAAATTGTGCTGTTGTCCGATGCAAACTTTCCAACGGAAAGTCTGTACTGATAGAAATGAAATGTGGGTTGATCTTTCGACTGTATAATTTTCGTAACTGACGGAGTGCAGCCTGCCGAGCAGCTATTTCCCGCAAGAAAGCTCCATAAAAAAAGCGATATGAAAATGTGTGTCTTCAATTCGCCGCTCCTGACGTGTGATTTGCCATCTCGCAGGTCGCATAGTCGCCGCAGCCGGGGCACCAGCGCACTTCCTGATCGGTGGAGAAATCTTTGGCGGTAAGGGGAGCGTTCATTGGACGGTCATCCGGGTTATGTCGTTGAGCTGGCTCATAATCTGGTTGCGTTCTGAACGGCGAAGCGAGCGTACATATTGTCCGCCGCCATCGCCCGCATTGGCGTAGAGATTGTCATTGTCGATAGCGGCGCGGCACTGATAACCGCCATCCGTAAATTCAATGGCGACGGCGTTCGCCGACCATGTGTCGTCTGTTGAGCGCCATTCGCCTTCATCGGCTTGTAGGGAGCGGATCAGCCTGTCCACATCGCGCGTCCAGTAGATGGCCTTGTCGGCGTAATCACCCAGAATGAAATTGCGATAGCCTGCATTCTGTCCGCTGGACGAAATGAAAAATTCAGTATCGCCGGAAAAGTCGTGATCAAGGCAAGTCTGCGCGCAGGCCGGCGCCGCCATCGCCATCACGGCCATGGTTGTCGCAGCGGCAAAGGCGGCTTGCATCAACATCGCTTACTCCGCCGCCTGTTTTGCGCCGGGCAGGTTTTCGCGAATGGCGTCAGTGATCTCCGCGATCTTGAAAGGTTGGCCGGAAACCTTGTTGAGTTTGACGACATCAAGCTCAAGCTTGTCGCGGAGCAGGGTGGCGCATTGGCCCATATTCATTTCCGGCAACAAGATGCGGTCGTAATTGGACAACAGCGCTTTAAGGTTTTTCGGCAGCGGGTTGAGCCAGCGCAGATGTACCTGCGCCACATTCAAACCTTCCTCATTGGCGACCGTGACCGCGCGCCAGATCGCGCCATGGGTCGAGCCCCAGCCGACAACCACGAGCGAACCTTTTTCCGGGCCCTGTTCAATGGTCTGATCGGGGATGAAGTCGGCGACGCTCGCCACTTTTCTGGCGCGCAATTCGCTCATCGCCTGGTGGTTTGCGGCGTCATAGGAAATATCGCCGGTCTCGATATCCTTTTCGATGCCGCCAATGCGATGGGTGAGGCCTTCCATGCCCGGCGCGACCCAGGGGCGGCCAAGAGATTTTTCGTCGCGTTTCCAGATCGCTTTTTTCAGATCATCTGGATCGTCCGATTGCGGCGCTTTCGGCGCCGGGTTCGCCTTGATGGGCTCGTAATCGTCCATATCCGGCAACGCCCAAGGCCCGGCCGCGTTCGCGATATAGCCGTCGGTGAGCAGGAACACCGGCGTCATGTGACGCATGGCGGTGCGCGTCGCCTCAATGGCGGCGTCAAAGCAATCGCCTGGTGAATAGGCGGCGATGACCGGCATCGGCGCATCGGCGTTCCGTCCGTATACGGCCTGATAGAGATCGGATTGTTCAGTTTTGGTCGGAAGGCCGGTCGACGGGCCGCCGCGCTGGGAATTGACGATCACCATCGGCAGTTCGGTTGCGATCGCAAGGCCGATGGCCTCGGTCTTCAGCGCAATCCCCGGCCCGGAGGATGAGGTGACGCCGATTGAGCCGCCATAGGAGGCGCCAATCGCGGCGCAGGCCGCGGCGATTTCATCTTCAGCCTGAAAGGTCGCTACGCCAAGGTCGCCCATGCGCGACAGGTGATGCAGGATCGAGGAGGCGGGCGTAATCGGATAGCCGCAGAATACGATCTGACGGTCGGCAAGCTCGCCCGCAGCCGCGAGGCCAAGAGACAAAGCTTCGGCGCCGGTGATAGAGCGGTATTCGCCTTTTTCCATGGGCGCTTCGCCAATGGTGAATTGCGGGATTTCGGCGGAAAGCTCCGCTGTCTCCGCATAGGCGTGACCCGCATCGAGTGCGGCGAGGTTTCCGGTGAGAATTTCAGGCGGCTTTTTTGCGAATTTCTTATGCGCCCAGTCAATGATCGGCTGACGGTCGCGGCCGAACATCCACAGAACGGCGCCCAGCGCCCAGAAGTTCTTGCACTGCTCGGCGTCGGACTTCGACAGGCCATGCGGCTTCACCGCTTCAAGGGTTTGCGTCGAGATTCCGATCTCGATCACCTGATAATCGTCAAGCTCACCCGTCTTGCGCGGATCGGCGGCGATATGGGCCTTGGCGAAATTGCGGTCGTTGAACGCGTCGGCGTTGAGGACGATTAGCGCGCCTTTTTGCAGAAGCGGCAGGTTCACTTTGAGGGCGGCGGGGTTCAGCGCCACCAAGACATCCGGCTGGTCGCCCGCGGTCGAGATGCGGCGCGCACCAAGATTGATCTGGAACGCCGACACGCCAAAGGTCGTGCCCACCGGCGCGCGGATTTCCGCGGGGAAGTCCGGAAAGGTCGAGAAGTCAGAACCGGCAAGAGCTGTCGATTCGGCGAACTGTGAGCCCAGAAGTTGAACCCCGTCGCCTGAATCGCCCGCAAAACGCACGACGACTGAACTGTTTTCCGGCGTAATCTTTGCCATAAGTCTAGAGCCCGTTTCACACTCATTCGGGGGCAGGTCCGCCAGCATGACGAAACGGCCTGTAAAAACAAGCGCGTCACCGCTGTTCCCGGCGCTTTTCCGGGCAGGCTGACGCGCCTTTGGGGGCCCCATATCTCAACCTCCGCAGGGGAAAACAAGTCCTTTATCCTGCGGCCTCTCGACATGGTGAAAGATGCGTTGTTCTGCTGCTTAACGCATTAGAAAAACTGAATTTTCCAGCTTCCGGAGGTGAGGGCTATCGCATCCCCGGCGCAACCGGTTTACAAGGGCCCGCGAACCGCCCGATCAGTCAATAAAATGAGCCAGTTGCAATGAAATTCTTTGTGGACACCGCCGAAATCAGCGAAATCAAGGCCCTGTTGCCCTCCGGTCTTGTGGACGGAGTGACGACCAATCCGAGCCTCATCATGAAATCGGGGCGCGATATCCGCGAGGTGACGGCGGAAATCTGTTCCCTGACCCCTGGGCCGGTGAGCGCCGAGGTGACGGCTACCGAGGCCGATAAAATGATTAGTGAGGGCAAATCCCTCGCCAAGATCGCCGACAATGTGGTGGTGAAGCTGCCGCTGACCTTTGACGGGCTCGTCGCCTGTAAGGCGCTGACATCCGAAGGCATCAAGACCAATGTCACACTGTGCTTCTCGGCGAACCAGGCGCTCCTCGCGGCGAAGGCCGGCGCCAGTTTCATCTCGCCCTTTATCGGCCGTCTCGATGACATCAATATCGACGGTATGGAGCTAATCCGCGAAATCCGCGTGATCTATGACAATTACGACTTCCGGACGGAAATTCTCGCGGCTTCGATCCGCTCCGCCAACCATGTCAAAGACTCAGCGCTTGCGGGCGCGGATGTGGCGACGGTGCCGCCGGGCGTGCTCAAATCGCTCGTCAATCATCCGCTTACGGATAAAGGTCTGAAGGCTTTCCTCGATGATTGGGCGAAAACCGGTCAGAAAATTATCTAAGGCGGCTCATGACGAACTTGACGGATCAGGTTGATCGGGGTGAGGCGGATGCAGGCCCGCCCTTTGTCTTCGGTTTCGGCTTCAAGGACGGCGTCGCCGCTGAAATGCGATGGGAGGATGTCGCCTCGCATGCGGTCGACTATGACTTCATCTGGCTTCATCTCAATATGTTGAATGAAGAGGCGCAGCGCTGGATCGGGGAGCAGCGCGATATCCCTTATGCGGCGGCGGCGGCCCTGCTCGCCGGTGAAACCCGCCCGCGCGTAACCGCCTTCGAAAAAGGGGTGGTGGTCAATCTTCGCGGGGTCAATCTGAACGAAGGCGCCGAGCCGGAAGATATGGTGTCGGTCCGTGTCTGGCTCAGCGAAAAAATGATGGTGACGACGCGGCGGCGGCGATTGAAAGCGGCGCAGGACGTAAGAGCGGATATCAATGCGGGCGCCGCGATCGCGAATACAGGCGCATTGCTCGCGCGCATTTCCGCGAAACTGACGGAGCGCGCTGAACCTTATGTTCTTGAAATCGAGGATGAGGTCGACAGTCTCGAAACCGAAATACTCGAAGGCGGCGGTGTTGGCCTGCGCGCCAAGCTCGCCGACACGCGCCAGTCCGCCGTGTTGTTCCGCCGCTTCATTGCGCCGCAGCGTGACGCGCTGAACCGGCTGGCCGCAGATGAGTCCGTCCTGTTCGACCACCACACTAAAATCGAATTGCGCGAGGTCGCGGACAAGGTGACGCGCATGACCGAGGACATCGATACAGCCCGTGAGCGGGCGATGGTGCTTCAGGATCAGTTGACCGACCAGCGCGCCGAAGAGATGAACCGCAATATGATGGTTCTTTCCGTCGTGGCGGCGATCTTCCTGCCACTCGGATTTTTAACGGGATTGTTCGGCATCAATGTGGGCGGCATGCCTGGCGTTGATAGTCCAACCGCCTTCTGGGTTGTTGTCGCCTTATGTTTGGTCATTGGCGTCTGCCTGCTCGCCTATTTCAGGATAAAGAAGTGGTTATGAGGACCTTTTGCGCGGGTCTTGCGGCGCTGTTTGTTTTCTTTGCGATGGTCTTGCCTTCGGCCGCACAGACGGACCGGGCAAGCGAGATCGATGCGGCGGCGCAGGAAATCGCCAGTATTCGAACTGAGGTCAATGCTGACCGGATTGATGATGCGGCGGCGTTGGAGCAACGCCTTCGCGCCTTGCGCATGGAAGGGCGCGGCCGGTTGACCGCTATTGAGCGCGAGTTGGAAGCGACACGCGCGCAGATCGACTTTCTGGGGCCTGCGCCCGGCGAAAACGATCCGCCGGAAAGCGATATCATCGCTGGCGAACGCAGCGAGCTTGAAGGGCAGCGGGCGCGCCTTAACGGTCAACGCACGCGCGTGCTCGCGAATATTTTTGAGTCCGGAGAATTGCTGACGCGCTTGTCCGGGGCGCAGGTCGGCGCGCTTTATCGCACTTTGATGGAGCGGGGTGCCTCACTGCTTGAGCCCAGCCTCTGGGGCGCGGCGTGGGCTTCAGCCAGTGACGTTGCGGGGCGGGTCGGGCGTTATTTCGGGTCCTGGAGCGAGGCCAAGCGTGGTGGTGGCGGCTATGGCCGGTCCGTCGCCATTATTATCGCGGCGCTTGCATTATCGCTGATGCTGTTCGGTCCGGTGAACCGCTGGATTTCGAGCACATTTTCCTCTGCGGTTGAAAAACGCAAACCAACCTCGGCGCGGCGGGTTGTTGTCGCTGGCCTGAAAATGGCGGGGCGAACGGTCCCGGGCGTCATTGGCGGTCTCATCATTATCGAGACCTTGCGCGCGCAAGGCGTTCTGACGCCGGAGGGCGAGGCGGCGGCGCGCGCTTTCTGGGTTGGCGTGTTGTCTATCCTGATCGTCTCGGGCTTTACCGCAGGCTTTTTCGCGCCATCCTCGCCAGGGTGGCGCATCGCCCCGATTGACGCCGATCGCGGCCGTGCGGTGAGCCATCTCGCGCTGGCGATCGTGCTCATCTTTTCACTCGATACGTTGCTGTCCGCTATCGGGATTGCGGCACGCGCCGATGACGCGTTGTTGCGCATTATCGACGCCCTCGCCGCCATGGCGATTGCGGTGTGTCTTTTCCTTCTTTGCCGAAGCCGTCTGTGGCGGGTCGAAGATGAAAAGAGCAGCGAAGGCTGGCGACTCCTGCGCCGGATTGGCCGCGCGCTCACTATTGTGATTATCGCAGCGGTGCTGGCGGGTTATGTTCCCTTTGCGCATTTCATCGCAACGCGCATTGTTTACCTCGCGCTGTTTATCGGCCTCGCATGGATGATGCGGGCGATGCTTGCGGAAAGCGCGCTTGCATTGCGCAACAGCCTTTCCACTGAAACTGAGCAGCTGGATGAGAAAGAGTCGGCCAATTACCGTTTCTGGTCGCGTCTGATCATTAACACTCTTCTTATTATCGCGCTGGCGCCCGCCGTGCTGGTCCTGTTCGGCGTGCCCAGCGCCACCGTTCGCGATCTCGCCGGGCAGGCGGTGTTCGGCTTTAACATTGGCGGATTTCACATTCCGTCCGTCGCGAAGCTTTTCGCCGCCGTCCTTGTATTTGTCGTCATCATGGCCGCGACCAAGCTTATCCAGCGCGGTGTGCAGCAGGGTCCGCTCGCACACTCCCGCGCTGATGTCGGTGTGCAGAACTCCCTCATAACGCTCATGGGCTATGCCGGGCTCGTCATCGCGCTCTTTGCGTCGATTTCTTCCCTCGGGTTCGATCTCGGCAATCTCGCTCTGATCGCAGGCGCGCTCTCCGTCGGTATCGGCTTCGGCCTTCAATCCATCGTCAACAATTTCGTTTCCGGTCTCATTTTGCTATTTGAACGGCCGATCAAGGTCGGCGACTGGATCGTCACGCCTTCTGGTGAGGGGACGGTGAAAAAAATCAGCGTTCGGTCGACGGAAATTGAAACCTTCGACCGGTCGTCGATCATTGTGCCGAATTCCGAATTTATTTCGTCAACGGTAACAAACTGGACTCACAAAGACCGGCTTGGACGGATCACTGTGCCCGTCGGCGTCTCCTATGGTTCCGACCCGGAACAGGTGAAAGAGATCCTGTTGCAATGCGCGAATGACCATCCCCAGATTGTCTCCTACCCCGAGCCGTTCGTGACCTGGATGGATTTTGGCGCTTCGTCTCTCGATTTCGAAATTC
>JAUHYK010000015.1 GCA_030426465.1 Alphaproteobacteria bacterium | reverse complement strand
CCGTTATTGCGGTCGAGCCCGGCGCGCCTGGCGTTGTCGAGCGTGAGCCGTTCCAGTCTTTTTGCTTCGGCGCTGTGGTCGCCATCATCGCCCGCGGCGTCTTCCGCATCCGCGGTAATGCCGGGCCCTTTGGGCTTGGACCCAAGTTCCGGCGTTTGCTGCAGGCCGCTTTCATCATCGACAGAATGCGCCCTCGCCTCACCGTCATCCTCGATGGCGAGCAGCGGATCGGTATTCGCCGTAACGCCGGCCCAGTCATTGGGCCGCGGCGCCGGCGCATCTGGATAGCCGTCAGAACCGGTCTCGATCTTCACCGGATTAAGCCGCCGTCCCGCAAAATTCCGGTCCTTGTAATATTGAAGTTTCTTCGCCCGGATCGGCGCGATGCCTGAGACCATGACAATGGCCTCATCAGCGGGGAGCTGCATCACCTCGCCGGGCGTCAGCAAGGGGCGCGCGGTTTCCTGACGGGAGACCATGACGTGGGCGAGCCAGGGCGCGAGGCGATGGCCGGCATAATTGCGCTGCGCGCGTAATTCCGTCGCCGTTCCCAGCGCATCTGAAATCCTCTTCGCCGTGCGTTCGTCATTGGCGGCGAAGGCGACGCGAACATGACAATTATCGAGGATCGAATTGTTCGGGCCGTATGCCTTTTCGATCTGGTTCAGGGATTGTGCGATGAGATAGGCCCTGACGCCATATCCAGCCATAAAGGCGAGCGCCGATTCAAAGAAGTCGAGCCGCCCCAGCGCCGGAAACTCATCAAGCATCATCAAAAGCTTGTGGCGCTTCGGAGAAGCCGAGCTCTCAAGCTCTTCCGTGAGACGGCGTCCGATCTGGTTGAGGACAAGACGAATGAGCGGTTTCGTCCGGGAAATGTCCGATGGCGGCACGACGAGATAGAGCGAAACGGCGTGCTCCGCGTCCATGAGATCGGCGATGCGCCAGTCGCAGCCGCTCGTCACCCGCGCGATGGTCGGATCGCGATAGAGGCTCAAAAAACTCATCGCCGTCGACAGAACCCCGGAGCGTTCATTCTCGGACTTGTTGAGGAGTTCGCGCGCGACCTGCGCGACGACGGGATGCACTTTCGGCGTCGCCTTGGTTCCAAGATGATTGGTCGCCTTCATGAGACCCAGCGTCTTCTCGAAACTGCGGCTCGGGTCGGAAAGGAACGAAGCGACGCGCGCGAGGGTCTTTTCCTCTTCGGCGTAAAGGACATGGAGAATGACGCCGATGAGCAGCGCGTGGCCAGTCTTTTCCCAATGGGAACGGCGCTCCAATGATCCTTCGGGATCGACAAGGATATCGGCGATGTTCTGAACGTCGCGAACCTCGCCCTCGCCTTTCCGAACCTCGAGCAGCGGATTGTACCGCGCCGATTTTGGATTGGTCGGATCGAACAGGAGGCAGTGAGAGAAGCGCGAGCGCCATCCCGACGTCAGCATCCAGTTCTCGCCCTTGATATCGTGAATGACCGCACTCCCGGCCCAGGAAAGAAGCGTCGGAACTACTAATCCGACACCCTTCCCGGACCGGGTCGGGGCGAAGGCCATCACATGTTCAGGGCCATCATGGCGGAGATAGGACCCGCGCCATTTGCCGAGGAACACGCCATTGGGATCGAAGAGCGCAGCGTCGGCGATATCGCGGCGTTTCGCCCAGCGCGCAGACCCATAGGTCGTGACATTGCGCTGCTGCCGCGCGCGCCAGATAGAACCCGCGATCGCGGCGGCGGCCCCGACCATGCCGCCGGCGCCGGCGATGGCGCCGCCTTGCATAAAGATGTCCGGCGCGTAAGCCTCATAGGCGTACCACCACTCGAACAGCCGCCAGGGATAATAGACCGGCGTGTCGCCCACTCTTGACCAAGGTGACCCCAGCGCCGGATCGAAATCGAAAGCCGACGCCACGTATTGCGTCGCCGCCGACATCGCCGCTGCGATGATCAGCATTACGATAAGCGCCTGTCCGATGAGTATCTTGGTCGGGGTCATAATCGACTTTGGTCTCGCGTCTATTCGCTTCTTCCAAAGTCGATGATCGTGTCAGCGGCGCGTCAAAGTCACTGGCGGTTATTTGAGGTTATTTGTGGGAGATTGGGGCGACTGCGAGAAATCTGCGGGTATCATGGAACGAAATTATTCAATTCGACTTCTTGGGCTCTTAAATGCGTACTCGAACAAATCGAAAGTGAATTCGTCTTTCGCACGACCTATCGACTCACCAATATGCAAACAAGGGTGCTTAATTCTTGTGAGGCCAGGCTTTCCCTCAAAATGCGCCCACCCACCATTCGGCATGTGAACGCTAATGATCTCTGCCCCGCATTTTGGACATGGGTGACGATATCTACCGCGCTTCTGTCTTTCCTTGGCGCGCCGAAAAACCCAACACTCGCGAACGTCTGCCACAGTTCCGTTGTTCAGTCTTCTCGTGTGCGCTTTCCGCTTGAACCAGGGTTGTTTCATCCCATCGAGCCACGCACTTCGATCGCGCTGCCGGTCCGGCACTTGCGGACGTAAAACCCGTTCGGAATAGCTTCCTGGACCAGCGGGACGTGTGAAATCAGGCCGACGACCCGCGATTGTTTGACAAGGCTATTCATGACGTTAAGGACCTGTTCGAGGGTGCCTGAACCGTTCTCTGTGTCGAGGCTCCCAAATCCCTCATCAATGAAGATCGTATCGAGGCGGACTTTCCCGCTTGCAGATTCGACAACGTCAGCGAGACCCAGCGCCAGGGCGAACGCCGCGATGAAAGTCTCGCCGCCGGACAGGGTGTCCGTTCCTCTCGACTTGCCTGTGTGCACATCAAAGACCTGAATGCCAAGCCCACGGCTACCGCGACCTCCATCGGTGTCGCGCTCCAACTGATATCGGGAGGATGTCATCGGGCCGAGCCGGAGATTGGCGGCTTCGAGCACGCGGTCGAACATGGCCCCGATCGCATAGGTTTCGAGCTTTAGGTTTAGCGGATTATCACCATTGGCGAGAGCGGCGATCTTGCGAAGGGGGCCGGATTCAACCTCCGCTTCATCCAGTTTGCGCATCGCCTCTTCGAGACTCTTTCTCAGTTTCTCCAGCTGATCGACACGGTTGCTCGCAGCGATCCGCTCCTCCGTCGATTTGGATAGGGCTGCTGCAGCGGCTTCATGAGCTTCATTCAACACAAGAAGATCCGGGCGCATTAGATCATCAATCGCCGAGGCCGCTGCCTTTGCGGCACCCTGCGCCTCGTTGAGCTGAGCCTCAAACGCCCTGACCGATTCACTGTCTGAATCGATCGTCGCGATGGCGGGTTTAAGAGACTGAAAAAGCTCGTCTGTCAGCTCTTGCTCGGACAGACGCGTGCGGAATGTCGCGTCAGCTTTTTCGAGACGGCCTCTGCAAGCCGAAACTGATTCTTCTGCGCCCTTGAGCGCGGCATCAGCGGAGAGGGCGGCGTCGCGGGCCGCCTTCATCTGCGCTTCAGCTTTGGCTTTCGCCTCGAAGAGCGCGTTCATCATACGCGATGTCTCTTCCCGGGCCGACGCGAGCGCGCTCTGTGTGCGGAGCGCTTCGGGGACTGCCTCGAGCTTCCCGTCACGGGCGGCTCTGGCTTCGGTCGCGGCGTTACTGCATGTCTCAGCTTCAGCGCGGAGGCGCTCGGTCTCCGTTTCGAGGTCCGCAATCTGATTACCGAGCGCATCGAGGGCAGCCTCGGCTTCCTGAAGATTGACGACAGGGCCCAGTGCTCCGAGGTCAGCCTCAGTCTGCCTGACTTTCTCCACAATCGCAGCAAGCGTGTCTGTCGGCTGTTCCAGCGATGAGAAAGTTTCCTTTCTGGCCTCGAACGTGGCTTTCTGCCCCGCTAGTTTTTCACTAACCTCGCGAGCGGCGCGTTCAGCCTTTTCAAGCCGGGCGCGGGCTTCGCGGAAGGCCTGATCGCGTCCCGCATTCTCGATATCGCCCGTCGCGGGGCTCGGATGGTCGGTCGATCCGCATACAGGACAGGGCGCATCGTTTTCCAGCTTAGTTGCGAGATGCAGCGCCTGAGCCGCGGCAAGGGCTTGTTCTGCGGCTACATAGGAAGCTCGTGCATCGGCTTCCTGTTTCAGCGCCTCGGCTGACACGGCGCTTTCTTTTTCAAATACCGCTTTCGCCGAACGGACTCCGGCTTCTGCTTTCGCAAAGTCCTCGGCGGCTTTCTTCTGGGTAAGGAGATGCGTATGCGCTCTCGTGAGCTCGCCGCGCTTGCTTTCGGTATTGCGGGCGTTCTTGAGCATTGTGGCTTGATCGTCCTGCTTCTTGCGGAGTTTTTGTTGTTGTTCTTTGCTTTTCTCGAATGCCGCGTGGGCTATTCGCTGCGCATTTAGCGCTGCCTCTACGGCTTCGGCGCTGGCCGACGCTGCTTCAATAACCCCGGCAAATCGCTCAAGATCATCGTTGCGTTTGCGCGCGGCTTCCACCTCAGGCGCTCGTGCCTCTTCTCGTGTTAGGACCTCGGTCGTGTCATTGACCTTTTGTCGGGCCTGACTCTGCGCTTCTGTAGCTTCGGCGAGCTTTGTTTCGGCATCCTTCACGTCTTGCCTGGCGGCGAGGAGTTGCTCTTCCAAATCAACAATCAGCCGGGCGCGCATCGCCTGTTTCATACGGTTGGCGATGGCGGCGAATTCAGCCTCGCGACCTGTCAGTACAGTGAGCTTCGCCTGTGCCTGTTCCGATGAAAAAAACTTGGCCTCAACCGCTTCGGCAGATCGAAATGCGGTCTCCGCTGCCAGTGCCTGTTGCTTTATGTCCGCTTCGACTACCGACCGCTCCTGAACGGCAATTTCGGCTGTTTCTATGCCTTCGAGCAGAGTGTCCGTGCTCTCGAACCCTTCGGCTTTGAGCCGCCCGGCGCAGACTGCCCGCTCCTCGCGCACTTGCTGCTCCGCCTCAGCGGCCTTTTCCTTCAGGTCAGCCATTAGTGCCTGATAGAGCGAGACGTCGAACAGGTCCCGCAAGATCGCTACGCGTTCACTGGTTTTAGCCGACAGGAATTTCTCGAACCGTCCTTGCGGCAAAAGCACGATTTGCCGGAACTGTTCGGCACCGTATCCGAGGATGTCCTCAACGGCCGATTTCACAACGCCGACTTTCTTTTCCGCAATGATCTTGCCGCGTTTCTCGCTGGTGATCTCATCAAGGGAGAGACCGGTCGCCTCGAACAGATGGGCTTCATGCGCGCTTGAGGTTTCACCTTCGCCGCGCTGTTTCGGGCGCATCTGATCCGGCTGGCGAACCACCACGAAGCGCCGCTCGCCCACGTCGAATACAAACTCGACCTCGGTCGTGAGGTCAGCAGCTGCATGGTCCGAACGAAGGGAAGTGCGATCCTGTTCCGACTTCGACGCCTCTCCGAACAGCGCGAAGGTCATCCCGTTGAAGATTGTCGATTTGCCCGAACCGGTCTGCCCGTAGATGCCGAATAGGCCCGCTTCAACGGCGTTGCGGAAATCGATGACCTCCTTGTTCGCGTAGGGACCGAAGGCCTGGAGTGTGAGTCGGACCGGTCTCATTCCGCGCCCTCCCTCTGCCGCAAGCGCGTAAGCGAAGCGTCGACCACGCCCTGGTCGTCCTCAGATAAATCCTCAAGGCCGACCTCTGTCAGGAAGTTGCGAACGACGTCTCCAGGTTCGGCGGCCTCGACAGACGGTCCGTTTACGGATTTAATACCGAGCGGGCGCTCGTCGCGGGCGTAGATTAGCTCGCAGGCGTTCGGAAACACATCCCGCAAGCGCTTCATGCCGTCGATGACGGGCGCATCATCCGTCAGCTCCGCTTTGATGAAATCGCTCGACGGATCGGAGAGCAGGAGTTCTGCATGCTTGCCGCGGAGAACCCTAGCACGCCTGACTGGTTTGAACGGCTGGACCTCGACCGAAGCTTGGCCGTCTGCATCCATCACGATCAGACTCATCGATTTTTCCGAGTCGGCCTCATCGAAGCCGAAGGCGAGAGGCGAGCCGGAATAACGAACATGCTGCCCGCCCACCGATTGAGGTCGATGCAGATGCCCGAGGGCGACATAGTGTGCCCCGTCAAAAACGGACGTTCTGACAGTCTCTATGCCGCCAACCCGCGTCAGGGAACGCTCGCTCTCGCTCACCGAACCACCCGTGACGAAGGCATGCGCGACGATAATCCACCGCGCGCCCTCAGGAATCTGGGCGCGCGCAGCTGCGACCTGCGCTACCAGTACATCTTCGGGCGTATCAATCGCCTCGCTCTCAAAGCACTCGCGCGCCGCATACTCGTAACCGAACGGCAGCGCCGAGATCGCAACCGGGCCATGCTGGTCCGAAAGCAGGAGCGGTACTTCCTCAGCACTAATCGCACCGCGGATGAGCCAGCGCGAGCGATCCGCTACTATGGCTGACAGGTCGATACGGTCCCCTGAATCATGATTGCCCGCGATCATGGCGACCGCAGCCTCCGTTTCGGTCTTGATCCGCTGGAGAAACCTGTTGAACTGCCGCACCGCGCTTTGCGGCGGCGATGCCCTGTCGAAGACATCGCCAGCGATGATCAGCGCGTCGACGCCATTCGCCTTCACCGCCTCAACTATCTGGTCGAGCACCGCTGCATGATCCTCTTCAAGGGAGATCCCGTTGAACTGACGACCGAGATGCAGGTCAGAGGTGTGCAGCAGCTTCATCACTTGTCCTGTATATTTTTTATACGTATACTTTTTTGACGTATAGGTTAACAGGAGTCAAGAGAGGAAATTGAATGACGCTCGATGACCTGAAACATGCCCAGCGCCAGCGACTCCTGTTTCTCGATAGGTGCTTCACGTGGCGCGGCGTGGCGCGGCGGCGTGATCTTACCGACCGATTCGGGATCTCGACCGCGCAGGCCGCCAATGATTTTCGGGCCTATCTCTCGCTGATTGCAGAGGACGCACCGGAATATGACGCCCACTTGAAAGCCTATGTCGCTAAACGGGACCATCGACCGATCGCGCCTTCTTCGATGCTGGACGTATTTGGAGTTCTCGACACAGCCTCTGACGATGAGTTACCCGCTGCGCTGCCCCGCGCGAAACGGTGGCTGGACCCGCGCGTCGCGACCGTGCTTTACGACGCCATCTCTAAACAGCGAAAAATCAGAATCGCCTACACATCGATGAGCTCTGGTGAAACGGCTCCACAATGGGTCGCACCAACGCGGTTTATCTTCGACGGCGAGAGCATTCACTTCCGGGCCTTCAGCTTCAAACGCGGCGAATACCGGAACTTCCACCCCGCGAGGATCGAGCCGGAGAACGATTTCCAATCAGACGAGATTGAAATGCCGTTACCGCCAGATTTCGAATGGCAGACTCTGAGTGTCATTTGGCTTCGGCCAAGCGCGCGCCTCAGCGCCGCACAAGCAGCGGTCGTCCGAAGAGAATATGGATTCAGCGACGAACTTCTAAAGATCGAAGTTCGTCAGGCGTTGGAGTTCTATCTAGATCGTCGATGGGGTTTGAATGACCGCGGCTCGCAATTGGAAAGAGCAAGAACAGAATCTTTTCCTATACAAGGCTCGTTGCCTGCACACGCATAAGACTTCTTGTTTTTCAAAATAGAAACTAAGACAACGTAATATTCGCCTCGAAAGGAATTAAACACGATGCGGCTCGACAAACTTATTATCAAGAATTTTCAATGCTTTAATTCTGACGGCGTCTCCATTGAACTGGCAGACGCCGTCACCGCGTTGATCGGCGCAAACGGGTCCGGAAAAACCGCTGTCTTCCAAGCTCTCAGCCGAATGTTCGGCATCGGCAGTGGGCATCGGACGCTTGAGAAGACGGACTTTCATCTCCCTACAGAAGCTGACGATCTGGAAAGCGAGGCCGAGCTCCAGATAGAGGCGATCTTTTCCTTCCCGGAGCTGGACGAAGACGATGCAGACACCGCAGTCGCAGAATTTTGGACCCAGATGTCCGCAAGTGACCCTCACGAGCCCCTTAAGGCACGTATTCTCCTGAAGGCAGTTTGGATTGACGATGGGACTCCGAATGGTGTGGTGGAATCCAGTCTTCGTTGGGTGCCTCGTATGGATGACGACTATACTTGGGAAGCCTGCAAGCCGGTAACTGCTGCGCAACGCTCAGCCATTCAAGTCGTCTATGTACCCGCCAATCGAGGCTCGATCACTCAAGTTAAGGCGCTGCTGAGGGGGCGCCTTTGGCGCGCCGCCCGGTGGTCCGACGAGTTGAAAGAGACGGCCGAAGACCACGCAAACACTCTTCAGGATGCATTCCAGAAGGAAGCGCCCGTAGATTTCATTAGCGAACGCCTCGTCGAGCGTTGGCGTCAGGTCAATGAGGCGGGAACCCAGTCAACGCCAATTCTCAAGCTCACGGACGATCGCTTCGACGCAATCATCCGCAATACGGACGTCAAGTTCTCACCAGACGCGGCAGGGGCGGACCGCAGCCTTGATCGGTTGAGTGACGGTCAAAAATCGTTGTTTCAGATTGCTCTCACCGCGGCCACGCTAGAGATTGAACAGGATGCGCTCGCGCTGCCTGACAAGAAATCTCCGTTCGAATCCACTCAACTCAAACACGTGCCTTTAACGCTGTTGTTGATCGAGGAGCCGGAAAACTCCCTCTCGCCGTTCTTCCTGTCTCGCATCATGAATCTTTGTGAGGACGTCGCTGTGATGGACACGGCGCAAGTCATGCTGTCGAGTCACAGTGCGTCGATCCTGTCGCGAACAAGGCCGGAGGACCTGCGGTATTGTCGCCTAGACCCCGACGCCGGTAGCAGCACAGTCAAAGCGCTCACCCTTCCGTCTGCGACTGATGAGGCGGGGAAATATGTTCGCCAAGCAGTGCAGGCCTATCCTGAGCTCTACTTTGCAAAGCTCGTCGTGCTCGGCGAAGGCGACTCCGAACAAATCGTCTTGCCGCGCCTTGCGACAGCCCAGGGCCTTCATCTCGATAAGGCCTTCTGCCCGGTCGTTCCGCTCGGGGGGCGTCATGTTGAGTATCTGTGGAAGCTGCTCAGAGAGCTTTCTATTCCGCACGTTACGCTTCTCGATCTAGACTACGGGCGCCAGCACGGAGGCGCCGCGGCTATTCGCAACATCGTCAAAAAGCTGGAGGCGTTTGGAGTCGCCTTCGACGATTGCAAACATATTGCCGCAGGGAAAATCGCCCTGAAGGACATTGATTCCCTTACCGATGACGATATCGACATTGAATACGACCCAAAGGCCGCCAAGGCGCTTGGCAACTACTGGCTTGAGGCGCTCCGTGAACTCGACGTCTTCTTCTCAGAACCGATCGATATCGATTTCTCGATGCTCTGCGTCTTCGAAGAAGCTTACATGCAGGCATCACCTGGAGGCCATGGGCCGAGCGATACGGCCGAATCCATCGCAAAGCGGAAAAAGACGACGCTGAAAAAGACCGGGAAGCCGGAATATTACGATGACGGCTGGGATAAGTTCTTTCAATGGTACCCCTATTTGTTCCTTTCGAAGAGCAAACCTACCGCACACCTCACAGCGATGAACCGCATCAAAAGAAAGGATCTCAGATCGCCGCCCGAAGAGCTCGACGCGTTGCTCAATCGGATCAAGCGATACCTAGGGTGAACGATGGCAATCCGTCGACCTGATCAATGGATGCCTAAGGGTGTCGCGTCGCTGGAACCAGCCGCGCGCCGCGCGATCGCCGAGAACGGTCACAACCTTTGTGTGGTCGCGAGTGCTGGCGCAGGCAAAACCGAGTTTCTTGCACAAAAAGCGGACTATCTCCTATCGACAGGGCTCTGCCGAGCTCCGCAGAGAATTCTCGCCATTAGTTTCAAGAGTGACGCCGCGAAAAGTCTCAAAGATCGCGTTAGGGCGCGTTGTGATTCCGCTTTGTCGAGCCGTTTTGACTCTCTGACTTTCGACGCCTTCTCGAAAGGCCTGATAGACCGGTTCGGGCCGCTCGTCCCGCCGCCCTACACGCCATCGCCCAACTATGAGATTGTTTTCCCCGTGTTTCGTGACTGGGATGATTTTCTCGCACGCCACGGCTATCGCCATCTGTCAGGCAAGACTTTGGAAAAAGCAGTCGCTCGGTGTAGGCTGCCTATCGCCGATCTCAATCTGAAAAACCCTGAGTGGAAAGACGTTTTGGAGATCTTCTGGCGCGAGTATTATAGGGATGAGACCGCTACGCAGCTCACATTTCCCATGATCAATAGGCTCGCTAATTACGTGCTTTCGCACGACCCACGGCTGATTGCCGGGTTGCGAGCAACCTATCCATTCGTATTTCTCGACGAGTTTCAGGACACAACTTATGGGCAGTATGATCTGCTCAAGCAGCTTTTCCTCGACAGCGAAGCGCGTGTCACCGCCGTCGGCGATAACAAGCAACGTATCATGGTCTGGGCTGGCGCTATGCCGGATGCCTTCACCACGTTCGCATCAGATTTTCACGCCAAGCAGGAAACGCTGCTTTCTAACTGGCGCTCCCATCCCGAACTCGTGGAGATTCAGCATGCGATCGCTCTAACGCTTGAGAAGAACTCTGCAAAACCCGACGCCAAACGAATAAAAGACGTCGATGGTGATATATGCGCGATCTGGGATTATGCAGATCGAGCCTCGGAATGCGAAGGAGTCGCTCAGTGGGTTGCTGACGCCGTGAGCGCTGGTGAGATGGCTCCTGAGGATTGTGCTATCCTTATCCGCTTTAGGCCCGACAAGCTTGAGACGGAGTTAGGCCCCATACTGGCTTCAGTTGGTTTGCGACTGCGCAACGTTGCTCGTATGCCCAAAGGTGCCAAGATTGCGATTCAGGATATCCTCACAGAGGACCTGACCGTCTGTCTTATGGCCATGATCCGTGTCAGCGCATTCCCCAAAGCCCCCGAAGACTGGCACGTTCTTGTCGATCGTCTTTCCACTATGTGGGGTATCGATCCGAACGATGAATCCGGTCAGGATGCGTTGCAGGATGACTTGGGCGTGAAAGTAGCTGATCTCAGATCTTATATGGCCCGAAATACTCCGTCTGATGCATCTTGCGCAGCGCTGACTCAATCGATCCTCGACTTTATCGGCGAAACCGAGTTGCGCGCCACAGTGCCGTCCTATCGTCGCGACAAAGACTATCTTCGCGCTCGTGATGGTTTTCTCCTGCTACTTCAAGAGTCGGCGGACGACCAAAATGATTGGGCGAAGGTTGTGAATAGCTTCGACGGAATCGATCAGGTTCCGCTTATGAGCATTCACAAAAGCAAGGGCCTGGAGTTTCATACCGTCATATTTTTTGGGCTGGATGAACGAACTTGGTGGAACTTCGAGCCCGATGATAGCGAGGAAATGCGTGCCTTCTTTGTAGCATTCACGCGTTCGATGCAGCGAGTATTCTTCACGTCCTGTAGCGGTCGAGGCACCCGACTCGCTTACATCGAAGATTTGGTGGGCAAGGTAGGCGTGAAAAGAGTTGATGGTCCATAGAACCGAACAAGCGCACCGAAGACGACTAACGAGGCAGGATACAGCAGAGAGAATGAAGCGCACGACTTCAATCGGGCTGGCGCAATCGTGAGGCATCACCCGCAAAAGTCCGCCTTACCGACTAAACGATCCGCCAAACTTCGCCGCTCCCCTCGTCCCGGACGAGGTCAACGCGATCCCCATCAAAATGATAGCCGAGATGGCGTCCCTGAACCGGCAAGCCGATAACTTCCGGCCAGAACGCGCCGACACATTCGCCGCTTGGGTCACGAACGCTCGGATAGGCAATTCCCTTCGATCCCGCCGCTCGTAACGCGCGCGCCAGTTCCTGCGAGGCGCCGTAGCTATCCGGATCAATACAATCCTCGTATTCAGCCTCGCCTCTGATGTCGTGGAATTCATTGTCGACGGCGCCGACAAGCTCGCGCATTTGCGCGATCCAGCCCGGTGCCTCGTCAGTGGACTTGAAGAAAACGCCCTTGTGATAAGCCGTCTCCGCGACAGCGGTCTCGAAGGTTCGTGCAGCGTAGTAGGCGCCGAACGTCCCGTCATTAAACCGTCCAGCCCAATCCGGACTAACATGGACGAAGGGCGCCATGACGTAGCTTGCGCCAGCGCCGGAAACGCGCCGTTCTGGCGGCACAAGATCAAGCCACCCGATGCTTTCATTGATGCGCGGATTGGTGCGCGCCTCGGCGGCGGCAAGCAATTCCCAATCGCGGGGATCGGCGATGTCTTCGAAAAGATCAACCGGCGGATAGCGCGACGAAATTATCCGCCGCGCATCCGGCCACGCGACGTTTGAGATCGGCGGCGCGTCCCTCATCCGCGCGCCGCATCAAGATAATGCCGCACACGGAAGATATCGGTGAGATAACCGCCAAGCATAATGTCGAGGGCGCTGCGCCCGCCAAAAGCCTGGTTGGGTTTCTTCACCCATTCATAGACCCTAGCCTTCTCGGTGAAGAGAATGCGCAAGGCTTTATGAATGCCCATGAGGACCGACAGCCGGGTTTTCTGGTCGATGGTGAGGCGGCCGATATCGCCATCCTTCCAGCGCGCATAAGTGCGTTTGGAGACACCGCCGAGAAGGGTGCAGGCCTCCGCGTCAGTGATACCCCAATGCCGGAACAAATTGACGGCGGCGCGGGCCATGGCCTCGCCTTCCTCATCCGTGATGACGGCGACCGCTTCCGGGGCGGCGGCTTTTTCCACCAATTGCAGGGACATTATTGGCTCCATTCGCTGCCTCCTCCATATAGGCGATTATTTGCCATTTGGCAAGTTATAATCATAAATGTGCCATTTTGCATATTTTCCTATTAGCTCCTAGCGCGCTGGCCCGCCTCGATTTTTCCCGAAATCCCAGGTCACCCCGCCCCGGCGGATGACCCCCGAAACCTCCATCCCGCGACGGGCTTCCAGCGCCTCGCGCCAGGGGACGAGGCTGAACTCCTTTGAACGTTCGACGACCGCGAAGCGCCCTGCCGGCAAATCCACCGATCGCCGGTAGGTTCCGGTCACCCGCTCGCCTTCGACAGGCTGCTCGAATGATTTCCCAAACTGTTTGGAAAGCCGCGCGCCTTCAGCGGCGACGGAGTCTCGCCCCAGGGCTGCGAGCCGTTTCCGGTCGATAACAAGACGCGCGCCGTCTTCCTTGGCGAGGCCCTGCGCCATCAGCCAACGCCGCCGCGCAGCCATCGCTCTTCGCATCTCTTCGCCAAAACCCGACGGGACCGTTTCGATTGTCTCGCGCGCTTCAAGCGCATCATCGAGAAACACGCGCGCCTTCGCCTCCGGCAATTGCTCCAGCGAAACCCAGGATAGCACTCTCGCTTGCGCACCGGATTTCCCTTGCTCGAACTCTGCGGCGCGTTGCAAATAATCTTCCGGCATGCGCCAGCTTCCATCGGACTCGCGTTCGACAATCCCGGCGCGGCGCAACGCTTCCAGCCGCCGCTTATGCATCAGCCGGTATTCGGGGCTCGCTTTTGGATCGGCGGCGGCGTGCAATTCATTGGAATAAACGCCGCCATGTCTATCCGCGATGGCGGCGATGGTGAGATCGGATTTCTTGGGCGCGCCCTCGCCCTTCGAGACTTCAATGATGGCGCCTTTCAGCGGCATGGCGCCGGGCTTCAGATCGGTCTCCACATGCCATTGATGTCCATCGGCGCCGTCGAGGCCTAGAAACCGCCTTTCATGGGCGTCATCGGCGGCGCCGGAACCGACGACGCGCCCGATGAGCCTCGAGGGCGCGGGTTCACTCGAATAGTCCCGCAAATTCTGGAGCGAAAACTTCTCTCCAACCACATGTTCCATGGAGCGGATGATGTCGCCGCGGCGGCCCGCCTCCTCGAGCGTTTTTTCCATCGCCGGCGACAGGCGCCAGCCGTCGCGGTCGCGGCTGGCGAGCTCCATCTTTTCAAGGGTCCGGAGACGCGCCATGAAAAGCTTCATGCGGAAGCGGTCATAAACGGTCTTCGGTTCGCTTAAATTGACAACGCCGTCAGCGCTCAACTCCTGCAGCTCGCGGTCGATGGACGTGAAGCGTTCTTTAGCCGCCTCGCGCATGCGGGCGTTGGCGATATCGAGATCGCGCCGCTCACCGAGTTCGAGCGTTGCGCGTTCTTCCGCCCGACGGCGAAAGCCATGGGTGATGTAGTTGCGTGCGATGACGAGATCCTTGCCGTCATCGGCGCGCCCGCGCAACACCACATGAATATGAGGGTGATCGGTGTCGTAATGATTGACGGCGACCCAGTCGAGTTTCGTGCCGAGATCGCGCTCCGCCGCCGCCATGACATCGCGGGTGAATCTGTTGATGTCTTCAAGCTCGCCCGCTTCCTCCGGCGACAGAATGATCCGGAACTGGTGGCGGTCGTTCTTGCCCTCTTCCAGAAACGCCTCGCCATCGACCGCATCCTGGGCTGGCCCATAGAGCTTGCCGGGGGTCCCATCCCGCTCCGCGCCGTCACGTTGAATGTATTTGAGATGCGCACGCGCTTTCGGCAGGCCGTTCTTGCCCAAACGCACCGACCGGATTTTAACGGCGACCCGCCGCGACCGGAATGTCGCGAAAGGATGGGATCGATTGGCGAAGCTCGCAGCGACGCCGGCGCCGCGTCCGATCCTGGCGCCGGAAAACCTCGCACCCGAACGCTTCGCAAAGGCGCCGGGCTTTGTTTTTTCCATGCGGGCGTAGAGCTTGCCGAGATAGCGCTTCGCGGAACGCCCGCCAGCGGCGCGAATGCGGCCCAGCTTCGGGCGGAACTCGTCTTCAACGCTCATGATTTCACGAGGCGCCAATTGGCGCCAACATATACACCTTTGGCGCCTTCAGACGTGACGTGCAGATTGGCTTTGGACGCCTCTTGGCGCCATAGCTTTAATCTTGCCCTCTGCGAAAAACTCCCTTCGCTGTCAACCATCACACCCGCCCCTTCACAAACAACGGGACCGCTACGCCGACAACGTCATTCAACTTCGTCGCCCCGAAATACCGTCCATCAAGCGACTTTTCGTGCTCATTTAGAAGAAAAACCTCGCCGTTTTTGAGCGTGAAACAGCCGCGCCAGCGTGGCATTTCGCGGCCAAGAGAGTCGGTTTTTTGCGCGTCCGCCACATGAAGTTCGTTGATGAAAATTCCAAAATCCTTGCGGCAGATTTCATCGCCGGGACCCGCCGCGATACGCTTGATCAGCGGCGTATCGGTCAGCAGATATCCACGGTCTTCAATGAACATTGCGACCGTTTTTGACGGAGTGATGAGCGCGTATTCCCCCAATACCGGCTGGCGGTTCCTGATGAGATATTGCCCTACTGGAGCGCTCTCAGAGGCGTTCCAGACAAGCTTTGGCGAGAACGCGACCGCCATCGCAGTCAATATAAGACTGATGGAGATTGCGCTGGCGGCGAGAACAATCGCTTTGGCGTTCCGGTTCATTTTCCGGCCCCGCCGGTATGTTCATATTCGCGTTTCTTCGACCAGGCATTGAGGTTTTCGAGGGGATAGACGACCTTGTTTCCGTGCTTGCGGTAGCGCGGGCCGCCGCCATTGATGCGGAAATGTTCAAGAGCGCGGACGCTGATCCGTAAATAAGCCGCCGCTTCATCGGTGCTCAAAAACGGGCTTTCGATGAGCGGCGCATGCACGCGGGGTTTCTTCATCTCCGTCACCCTCCAGGACCATTTCCGTCTTCAACCGGCGTCTTGTTTCTGCTGTTCGAAACGTCAACCGGATTGAAGTCTCGACGGCGATTGTCGCTGCTGGGCGGACTTCCGGACACCCGCCCCTATTCGAATTTCGCGCAAAGCGATCCTAAGTTGCGGGCTCTACATTCTTTGCGCGAAAATCTTATTCTGCTGGCGAATAAGCCCGACACAGTCGCGGGATTTTCGGCGTTGGTATCGGCCAATAAGTCCCGTTTCGGGTTGCCAAGAAGGACCCGAGCGTTAACGATAATCGCTGTAGTGAGAGTACAAGCGATGGTGTTTGAGTTCGGGGCGTTGCTGCGTGTTTACAGGACCCATTGGGGCCTCACGCAAAAGGAAATGGCGGAGCTCTTATGCATCAGCCAGCCCGTCTATTCGCGCATCGAAGCGGGCAAGAAACCGCTTTCTTTAAGGGCCTTGCAGCGTGTCGCGGACCGGTCCGGGCTATCGATCCAGACGCTGATCTTCGCGCATTTGTTGCTCGATGAGCATCTGGAAAGTCTCAAGGGACAGCGCGCCGATCCGGCGACGAAGGCGCTCTTGCAGATCGCTGATGCGTTTCGGCAGCGATATCCTTCGCAGCTGCGGGACGCCGCCGCGCTTGGACTTTTGTTCGAAAGCGCCAGCGATTAGGGCGCGCCTGAATGATTAACGACTGGAGGCGACATCGTGACAAAGACCGTCATAACGACTATGGATGTCGCTGACTTATTTTATGGCGAGCCGCATTCTATGAAATTTGATTTGTTCGAAGGGTCTGAATGGCGCCGCAAACTCGACACGCCGTCGCGCGATGAGCCGGTTGAAGTGCGCCTTTCCACCGGCAAGGTGGTGCGGACGCAATCGACATTCCTGCGGTTTTTGCGCGTGCTCGCCGAAGAACTTGGCGCCAAAGAACCGCAAAGCCACTAGCTTTTTATAAAGACGCCTCGCCCGCGCCGGCGACAAACCGCGCCTGCCATCCGCTGGCGGGTTTATGGGTTTTTTCTTCACGCCGCAACACCCGGATGCGGAAGATCGCACATCCGATAATGTAGAGCAGCGTCAATTCGAAGAAGCGGTTCATGACGAAGGCGATCCAGTAGAAATGCCAGGAAAGCGATAGCGCCGTGACCGTGAAAGCGATCTCCGCCAGCATGATGACGCAGAGTACCGACGGGTAAATCTCAACCCGCGCCATGCGCCAGAAGCGATAGGCCAAGAGCCCATCTACGAACAGCACCATCATGAAATATTCAGGGCGCGCGAGATAGAAATAACACCCGATGAGCAGAAGCCATGCGAGCGACACCATGATGGCGGAGGTTCTGATCGAGACGGATTTTGAGATCGCCGCGAGCGTGAACATGCAAGCGACCAGAGCGCCGTAAATGGCGACGACGACAATGTCCCCGAGAATCTCGGGATGACAATGGTTCAAAACGCAATCCATGGAGCGCCCCCCGCTCAACGAATTTGACAGACGAAAGGGCACTGCACCTTCTGTGCCAAGATGGTTCAATTTTAACGAAGGTAAACGCTTGAGCCGCATCGCCTTGAAACACGGCAAAAGCCCCCGGCGCATGGAGCGCCAGGGGCGAGTTCTGGAAACCCGAAGGGGTTAGCCTTGCGGGTTCCAGAGAATGGCGAGGACGTCTTCGCTGTCCTGGCCTGCTGCCCGGGCGAGATTGGCGAAGACGCGTTTCTCGCCAAAGGCGGGATGGGCGAAAGTCAGCGAGACGTAAGGGTTGCCGGAATTTTTTCCGACGCGTTTCCAGCCGCCGCCGATCTCGTTGCCCCTACGTCCACTTGAATTGGCGGCGTAGATGCGGAAATCGGGCTGGCGCTCGTTCTCCTTCGCCTCATTCGGCACGATGGTGATCTTCGTATTCAAGGTCATCATCGCCAGCGTGCCTTCAAAGCCGCCATTCTCACGCTTCGTTACGGTTCCAAGTGATTGAGCCATCTTTTCGTCTCCTTGTTGCTTGGCCGGAGAACCATTCCCCGGCCTGACGCGAAACGATCCGAACGGCGCGCCGAGCCGCGTGAATCCGCAGGACCGCAGCGCAGCGGAGGACCGGCGGGGACGGATTTTTTGCTTCGCGGTGAATGCCGTAGGCAGAGGAAAAAATCCGGCGCCGCCGGTTTCGGGCGGGCCGGACGGCGTTCAGTTTCGCAAGTCATCAAAGGCCGGGAATGGTTGGACCGCCGCCGAGCCGGTTTCGGGAGACGCATGGCGAAAAACCGGGGGCCCGTGACCTGCGCGTCATAGGCGGGGGAAGCCCGCAGGGCCTAAGATGCTCCCGTGGGGATCGCCTTCGGGCGAGTGGGGCGAGGCGAAGGGAGAGCGCCCGCCCCTTTTCCGTTTCATGCGACAAATAAAGGCGCGATCTTTTCGGCGCGGCGGACCGCGCCGGGTTTTCCGGCGTCTCCATAGGAAAGCCCGTGGAGCCATGCCGGGCGCCAGTTGGGCGCGGCTTCCCGTCCGTTCCGGCCTTCAAGACAGTCGCGAAGGATCGCCTTTTGCACTTTCGCGGGCTCGCCTGCATTGGCCGCCGCAACCTCGCTCCCGGCAATCTCCTTCACCATGGCGTTGATGATCGCCTTGTCGCGCAACAGATCGAAAAACGCGTCATCGGGCGCCATCCATGCGCCAAGATCGAGACGCAAGGTCTTGGCGAGGCATTCGACCGCTTCATGGCCGACCGCAAGGCATTCGGCCATGACAAAGGTAAGGATGCGCGCGATTTCGTCGTCGCTGAGTTTTAAGAGCCGCGCGAAGAGGCTCGCCAGTTTCCAGCCATCGCCATTGCCGCCGGTGATATGGGCGGGCTCATCCATCTCCAAGAGTTTGGCGATCCCGGCGCGCTCCGCATTGATCGCCGCCTCGCCTTTCGATGCGGCGATGCTCGCTGCCGTTTCCTCTTTCCGGGCGCGCTGCGGGTCCGGCGCGCAAGTAATGTTCGGCGCGCCGATGATGAGATGCGCCGCCAGCAATCGAAGCGCAACGCCTTGGTGTTTGAGCATCGCCGCCCGCGCGGCGGCGTGGCGATGAAGGTCCACATAGTTTTCAAGGGGCGCTGAACATTCTGGGCGCGCTTTTTTATCGCTCGCCTTTTCGGCCTGTTTCTTCCGGCGCGGCGCATAGCCCTTATGGATCATGACCTCTCCCGAATGGCGCACCTCGATGAAGACTTCCCCGCCTTCCTTTTTGGACGCCTGATCGTACTCCCAGCGGGAGAAGTGTTGCCCGCGCGGCAAAACTGCAACCTTCGCCCAGCCGCTGGCGGCGAGCGTCTCCCGTTCCGCCTCGATGGCCGCGTCTTGAAAGTTCCAGAATTTTTCGGCGTCGGCGAATATCGATTTTTCGCCGAACAAATCCTCGAAGATGTCGCCGTCATAATCGTCGAGAGAAAAAAGCGCGACGCACGTTGCGATCTCGCCGCCGCCCAAGAGCCAGCGTTTCGCCGCGCTTCCGCGCGGCGCGCGCATGTCCTCCGATCTGAACATCTCGAACCACTCGCGCTGCTTTTCCGCGCTCGCGAGGGTCAGGGCCGTGATGGTTCCGCCATCGATCTTGTCTTCAGCGTAAGCCTTGCGAATGGGCGCAATGAGATTGGCGAGCGCGAGACGGCGTTTGACGGTCAATTCCGTGACGCCGAACACCCGCGCGATTTCTTCGACGCTCTTGCCCTTGTCATTGAGCTTTTTGAACGCCTCGAATTCCTGCATTTCGTCAGGCTCGAGCCGGGCGGTATTTTCAAGGATCGAGGCTTCGACAGCGGCGGCGTCATCGCCCGCCGCCAAAATGTGACACGGCAAGGCCGGGCTTTCACCCCGCTCCTTGGCGACAGCCGACGACGCCAGAAACCGGCGGCGGCCCGCAACGATCTCGAACTCGTTTTCTATTCCGTTGGGCCGGACGATGAGCGGGACGAGGACGCCGCGTTCGCGGATCGAAGGGAGGATATCATCCAGCGGCGGCGCCTTTCGTCCCGCCCGCATATTTAACGCTGACACTTTCAATTGCTCAAGGGGAATGGTTGCAAGCTCCATGGCTTAGGCTCCTTTTCGGTTAGGGGTTAGGCTTGGCGTGATTGCGTTGACGGGGCGGGTTTTTGTTCGCCGCCTTCGAACGCCAGAATGAAATCCGCCGCCTTTGAGGCGAGCGACGCCGCGTTGAAGATGGCGCGGTTGTCCTCTTTCAAAACCTCAAGCCATGCGCCCAGATAATCCGCATGGCGCACGGTCGGCGTGATCGAAAGCGAGGCGCAGACAAAGGCGCTCGCCATTTCGGCGACGAGTTCCTCGCGGGCGTAGGCATGTGAGCCATAACGGCCCTTGAATTCGCGATTGAGGCGCGATGCGTGGCCGGTCCAGTGGCCAAGTTCATGAAAACAGGTGCGGTAGTAATTGATGTGCTCGAAAAAGGCCGGTTGCGGCGGCACCCGGATGAAATCCTGCGACGGCACATAAAACGCTCTGTCGCCGCCGATCCGGAAATCGGCGCCGGTCGCCTTGATGAGGTTTTCGGCACGGGCGTTGGTCTCGCATTCCGGCAAAGGCTTGACGCCCGCTGTCAAGTCTTCGGGCAAGCCTTCGCATTGCGCGGCGTTAAAGACCATGTAGCGTTTCAGGAAGGGAACGAAGCCCGGAGAGTCACCCTCTTTCGCGGCCCTCTCCTGGTCGTCTTTGGGAATGAACTTATCGGCGTAGACGACCATGGAGCCGCACTCGCCCTTCATTACGGAACCGCCCAAGGCTTTCGCCTGTTGGTAGGTCAGCCATGTCTGTCCTGAAAAACCGTTCTCGATGGCGGCGCCCCACAACAACAGAATATTGATTCCGGAATAGGTGTTGCCCGTGCTCGCATTCTTCGGCAGGCCTGCTGCAATCGTTGCGGCTTCACCTCGGCTCGCCCAAGGCTGCGCCCATGGAAAGCGTCCGGCTTCCAGTTCCTTCACGATCTTCGCCGTAACTTCCGTATAAAGATCGGCCCGGGGCTTTTTCTTGCCGGAACGCCCGCGCGGCTTCGCGTTGGTGTTCGCCGCGCGCTTTGATTTGACGGCGCGGCTGGTCGCATCGGTTGCGGTCTGAAGTGCTGTCATGGCTGCTCGCTCCTTGCCTCTCCCGCCGCAAATTCCCCCGGGACGGCGGGGGCGGCGGAAACGGGGCGAGCAGAAGCGCCGGGCGCGTGAGGCCGGGGCGCAACCGGTTTGGTAGGATGAGAAAAAAAACGAAGACGGATAAAAAGCCAAAGCGGTTGCGCCGCGGCCGCCCGGCGCTATTCGCCCCGTCTTCCGTTCCGCCGCCCCCGCTGTCCCGAGGGGAATAAAAAACAAGCCGCGGGGCGAAGCCCCGCGTCCTTATCCAGCGCGCAGCGCGGGCCCGCGGCAGGGATCCTCACCGGTCGATTGAGTTCAATCGACGCGAAGACGGCGAATTCAGCTTTAGAATTTTTCGGCTTCGGGCCGCCAATCACGCATGATTGGCGCGCCTAGAGCCTGACGCCGCCAAGCGGCGGCCGCACTATAATTCTGGCGAGCAACCATCGAATTCATCTAGTTTGGACACTATTCGCAAGCCAACCGGATAATCTGCGGGCTCGGCGCTACATGGCGAGAAAGACAAATTGATGTGAAACTGAACATTGAAATTACATTACGCGTTTTGGTCCGTAATCTGAAGCAACGCCGAAGCTGTTCAGGACGAATAGCTGGTGGATGAGGACCGGTTTGAATAAGTCTCCGTCAACTGGAAACCGCATACTCCTAATACGACGCGATTTTAATGATCAACGACCGCAACGCCTTCTAGCCAGGCACACAAACTGAGGTTGGATGAGTTCAAGCCGCAATACAAAGGGCTATGTAGCCCGCCCGCCGCCCTTTTTATCCTTCCGCCGCCTTCCGCATCATGACGGCGTATTGGCCACCGTCAGAAACCAGGACAATGCGCCGCCCCGGGACAGCGGATTCGACAAACTCTGAAAATTCTATCCGCTTGCTCGGATCAGCTATGCGGATATAGGATTTTTCGTCCACGCGAAACGTTCTTTGCTCGCCGTCATCACCAGCAACAGTGATCGTATCCTTTGTCGCAGAAACGATATTAGCGACGAAAGCACTCGGCCGGCTGGCAGACTGCACGCGCGTATCAAAGGTCACTCGCAAACGGTCGGACTTATTCGGACGCGTTCCATGCGGCGTGTAGGGATGCACAAACAAGGCATCACCAGGCATGTAATTGGTCGTCGCCCAGCTATCCTCAGGGATTTCACTCTTCACCATTGGAAATGGGTTAGCCTTCGCGAGGTTATGAAAGTATCCCCTGTTGTTTTGACCAACCGCCAGCGAAAGCCCGCCCATATCGCGGGAACATGGCGTCAGCGGCACCCACACCGGTTTGTAGTCGTGAATACCGGGGCTATAAAATCCATCCTGATGGGGCATCGTCGCCGGACCGTTAGGGGGATATATGCGGTACTGGACAATAGGGACCGTACAAGCGGGTTCTCCGAGCACACGCTCCATTACATCCAGGTTTTTTTCGATAAGACGATTAGAGATGCCGGAAAACTCGACGCTTTCCTCCGGCTTGAAGTCCAACGCAACACCAGTCCATTTGCCGCCGATGTCACCTGAACGAACCAGTCCGTGGCGCGCTGCAACTTCGAGCATGGAATCGCGGGCTTCGTGAACTGATTCCATATTCAGCACCCCGCGCAGCAGGATATATCCATTGTCGTCGTAAAAGCGCATAAGCGCGGCGTGATCGTCGAGAAGATGATTACAGTCTTCGAGCTCTCCCGCAGGCTCGAAATCCAATGTAAGAAACTCATCTGCGTCTGGACGAGATAGCGCTGCTATGTTCATTTCATTGCGTCCTTTAGGCGTCCCTATCACTCATAATTGCCGCGCTGAGGTTTCGACCGGGACGGATGACCCCTTCGGCATTACTGATTTACAGATTTACCACCTGCTAAAATCACGCGATAGTTTACCAGATTTAGTATCGGGATGCCGATGACTAGCTTAGTACAATGTGCCCAATGCGCGAAAACCGGGGCATTTTCGTGGTATATGCAGGGCCGGATCGGCAGGCGCGGCGAAAACGCGACTAGACAAAGCGGCCGCCATCCCCTTCGGTGGCCGTAAAAACGGTTAGTTGCTCTAAGCGTTACCCCAACCGCCGCATCTTTGGCCGATGCTGTGTGCGGATCATAAAGCCGGCTGATATATGACAAATTTTAACGGCGACTTATATCAAATTGGCGTTGTCGCCCGCGATATCGAAATGACCATTGAGCATTACCGCAGTCTTCTTGGGCTTGGGCCATTCTTGCGCATCGAAACACAATATGAAGGGCGATTCCGAAACTGGCGCGGCGTCATATCCAATAAAAACGCCTTTGCGAAATGGGGCGAACTATATCTGGAAATCGTTCAACCCAATCTTGGCGAAAGCACCGCAAAGGATTGGCTGAAAACCCGCGGTGAAGGAGTATTTCATCTAGGGTATGCCGTTGACGAAATGTCACAACGCCCCGGCGGCGCTGACTGTATTTTTGAGTCCTGGGGCGCCACGTTGCCAGACGGTTCCGCTGCTGTCATTCATCTCGATACGGCAGAGAAACTTGGTTATTATATTGAGTTATCTGATCGCGCTCTTGCGAACAAGCTTAACGCATCCATTGATGAATTTTGCTCACGTCAAACGAGTGGCGCGTAATTTACAAACTCACCCTAACTGCACTCAGAAATAATCAGTACTGTTACCGATGGTTCGATTGCAACTATGTCGCTTTTTCTTCAACTTCGTTCACACGCCTTCGCATAGCCGGCGCAGCGTATAACATCAGGCCGGCCGCGATTGGTGCAAAGATGACATAGGTGAGAATTAATGAGCTTCCCACACGCATTTCATCATGAAAAAAGAAATCGGTGAAAGCTGCAACGACCGACGGCCCCATTCCGATACCCAAAAGGTTGAAGACGAGCAGATAAATCGCAGATGTCTGACCGCGCATACGCGACGGCGTTGTGATTTGTAGCGCAGCAGCGGCGACGCCCGTAAACCCGGCTGTCGCCATTTGCGGCGCCAGAAAAATTATGGCGAGCTTTGGATCCGCAACAAGAACAGCTGCTAGAACAGACAGCATCTGCATGATTGCACAACCTGCGAAGAACAAAAGATGCGCATCATGCCGCCCGCGCGCATACCACCGGTCAACCAACCATCCCATTAATAGGCTGCCGGGCAGGCTGACAAACAACATCAGAGCGCCCGTCGCATAGCCCGCTTCCGCCAGCCCCCACCCATGCCGTCGAATAAGAAAGGTAGGAAGCCACGATGTCATGGCGTAACCGATCATCGAGTAGAGTCCAAAACCGAGAAAGTGCCCGGTATAAAAGCGTCTATGCGAAGCAAGAAAGCGCCATACATGCAGCAATGATGTTGATTGCGCCCTTGTTTGCGCTTCTGAAGGCTCACCCCGACGACCCGGCCGCTTCACCGTCCAGATCAGCGGCGCCAATAAAAGGCCTGGCGCGCCGACAACGACAAACGCAAATTGCCATCCTTGAAGATGGCCAATGGCGGGAAGCGCCACACCATGCGGAACAAGGCCCAGAATATATCCGCCGATTATCAGCGCGAGCGCGCCGCCAAGCGGCGCGCCCGCTCCCATAACCGACATCGGAAGAGCCAGGCGACGAGGCGGAAAAATATCGCTCATCAGGGAATAAGCAGCCGGCGCAAGCGACGCCTCACCCACCGCGACGCCTATGCGCGTCAGGGCTAGATGCCAGTACCGCGCCGCAAGGCCACACCCGGCCGCGGCGATAGACCACAACACGACGCCAATAAAGATAATCGGACGCCGCGGCCTGTTGTCCACGAGCCACCCGATTCCGAGACCAAAGATCGTATAGAAAACAGCGAAGGTGAAGCCCTGAAGCAGGCTGATCTCAAAGTCGCTGACGCCCAGGGAAGCCTTGATAGGCTCAACAAGCAGATTAAGGAGCTGCCTGTCGACAAATGACAACGCATAAAACAGGAAGAGGATGAAGGTCGCCCACCACCCGGCACCCGCGGACGGATAGCCTTTGTCACTGAGAAGCATTTTTCATTCCTAGAAGATTACGTCTGCCCCATTCCCGGTCAGGACAATGACACAAGTTTCGTATCCAGATACGCGTGAAGGCCCTCAATGCCGCCTTCATAGCCGTGGCCGCTTTCCTTCACACCGCCAAAGGGCGTTTCTGGCGATGACACGGCGAGCGTATTGACGCCGACCATGCCCGTTTTGATGCGGCGCATTGCCGTCCTTGCGTTTTCGACGCTTCGCGTAAACGCGTATCCTGCAAGGCCGGCCGCCACCGCATTCGCTTTCTCGATCGCCTCGTCAACCGTCGCGAAAGGCGCAATCGGCATGATCGGCCCGAAACATTCTTCTGAAAATAAGAGCGCATCCTGATTTAGGCCAGTCACGACGGTCGGCTCGAAAAAATTGCCGGCGTTTCCGACACGCTTCCCGCCGGTGAGAACCTTTCCGTCGCGGCTCTCCGCATCCGCGAGAAACCGCTCCATCGCATCCACACGACGACTATTCGCAAGGGGCCCCATATTCGTATCACTTTCGCGGCCATCGCCAAGGCGCAACGCTGCGGCGCGTTGAGCGACGTCAGTAGTGAATCGGTCAATGAGACTTTCATGGACGAAATAGCGTGCTGGGCTTATGCAGACTTGTCCGGCATTGCGAAATTTTCCGCCCGCCAGGGTCGCCAGCGCATGATCGTAATCTGCATCATCAAATATGATAACGGGGGCGTTGCCGCCGAGCTCCATCGTGGTGCGCTTTAACCCGTCGATCGACAATTTCATAAGATGTTTGCCGACCGGCGTTGAGCCTGTGAAACTTACTTTCCGAATTGACGGCGAGGCGATGAGGCGCTCCGATACAGCGGACGGCACACCCAAAACGAGTTGCGCGCAACCTTTGGGCAGACCTGCGTCGTGCAAGGCGCGCATGATCTCCACCGCAGAAGCCGGCGTTTCCTCCGAGGCTTTGATAATCACCGTGCAACCGGCGGCGAGCGCCGCAGCCACTTTTCGGGCAGGCGTCAAAGCGGGGAAATTCCAGGGGGTGAAAACGGCGCACGGCCCAACCGGCTCGTGGACCGTGAGGTGATCCAGCGCCAAAGAACGAGACGGAATCACCCGGCCGTAAACGCGTCGGCCCTCTTCCGCGCACCATTCAAAGATTTCGATTGCGTGATTCCATTCGCCTTTTGACTCGGCGAGCGGCTTTCCCTGCTCGAGCGTCATGATCTCCGAGAGTGCGTCGATCCGTTCGCGCAACAGCTCTGCCGTTTTACGCAGAATCCCGCTTCGTTCGAGCGGTGATGTATCACGCCAGGAAGGAAAGGCGCGCGCCGCCGCGACGAGCGCCTCATCAAGCTCGGCCTTTGAAGCATGGGGCAATTCCGACAGCACCTGACCGTTCGCCGGATTATAGATAGGCTCGCTCGCCCTTCCCTTCCCAGCAGGAATGAACCGCCCATCGACATAAAGCTCAACTGTTGGATACATGCGAATTTGTCCTCACGATTTGGAGCGAATTAGGTCCGCTGCCTTCTCGCCTATGGCGATGACTGCAGCATTCGTATTTCCGGAAACGACTGAAGGCATGATCGACGCGTCCGCGACACGCAGATTGTCGACGCCCATGACCCGCAGCGAGCTATCCACGACCTTGCCCATAGCCGCACTACAGCTTGGATGATAAAGAGATCCGCCGGTATCCCTTGCATATTCGAGCAAAGCTTCTTCAGACCGAATTTGCGATCCGGGCAATTCTTCGCCTTTCACAAACGGGGCCATCGCGGGTTGGCTCATGACTTTCCTTATGAGCCGGGCTCCGGCGACGATGCCGCGGCGATCCTTGTCAGTCGCCAGAAAATTGACTTTTATTTCCGGAGCAGCAGACGGATCGCGCGATAATGCATGCACGCTTCCCCGGCTTTCCGGTCGCAACGGGCACGCTGAAATCGTAAACCCTGAAAAATCATGAAGTTTGTCGCCCATTTTGGTCGTGCTGAAGGTGATGCATAACATCTGCATATCCGGGCGCGCATCCTCTGCGACGTCAGATCGAAAGAAACCGCCCGCATAGCCTGCCGACACTGTTAAGGGGCCGCGACGTTGAAGTGCGTATTTGAGCCCGACGGCCGCCATTCTTAATGGAGAGCGCATGTCGTCATTGAAAGTCACTTTTTGTTTTGACTTGTAGACAAACCGGACCTGCAAATGGTCTTGGAGATTCTCCCCGACGTCGGGGTTATGATGTATCGTCTCGACGCCCAAGCCCTTCAGACGTTCGCCATCCCCAACACCTGACAATTCAAGAAGCTGCGGCGAACCGAATGCACCGGCGGAAAGAATAATCTCGCCTTCCGCCTCAGCGCGTCGAGGCGTACCTGATTTATCGCACCATTCGACAGCGCTTGCGCGTTTGCCGTCAAAAACGACCCGTTGGACGAGGGCGTCTGTAATGATATCGAGATTTTGTCTTGACCGAACTGGACGAAGATAGGCGACCGCCGCACTGGAACGCATCCCATTGCGCATGGTCGACTGATAATATCCAACACCTTCCTGGCTGGCCCCATTGAAATCGGGATTGCGGTGGAACCCTGCTTCGACCGCGGCGTCTAAATAAGCCTCACAGATCGGATGCGGTTCAGTTGCATCGGACACGCTTAATGGACCACCGGCGCCGTGCCAATCATCGGCGCCGCGGGCCTGGTCTTCCGCCCGGCGAAAATACGGTAGCAAATCATCATAGCCCCAGCCGTAATTTCCGATCCGCGCCCATTCGTCAAAATCTTCCGGTTGCCCGCGCACATATAAAAGACCGTTGATCGAAGACGACCCGCCCAGAACCTTGCCGCGCGGTTGGGGAATATTGCGCCCGTTCAAATTGGCTTCCGGCATTGTTTGATAAAGCCAATTAAGCGTGGGATGTTTGAAAAGTTTCCCATATCCGAGGGGAATATGGATCCAGGGATTCAGGTCTCGCGGCCCCGCCTCAAGCAGCAAGACGCGCGCTGATGGATCTTCGCTGAGACGTGCGGCAAGGACACATCCGGCGCTACCCGCGCCGATAATAATGTAATCGTAGTTCATTTCAGACATTGCACTACATAATCTGCGATCGCCAAAGAAGCGGTCAGGCCGGGAGATTCAATACCAAAAAGATTGACGAGCCCGTCGCAATCATGGTCGGCCGGCCCCGAGATCATGAAATCGGCCGCCGGCTCTCCCGGGCCAGACAGTTTGGGACGAATACCGGCGTAGCCGGGCTGCAGCCGATCAGGATCGAGCGACGGCCAAATCCGGCGCGCGGCAGCCGTAAACTTTGCATGACGATTGGGATCGACGGTATAGTCAATCTTATCGATCCATTCCACATCCGGGCCGAAACGCGCCTGTCCCGAAAGATCGAGCGTTAGATGCGTGCCGAGCCCGCCGGGCTCCGGCGCCGGATAGATAAGATGGGAAAACGGCGTTCGACCGGAATAGGTGAAATAGACGCCGCGCGCGAGATGGAGCGGCGGCAAAAACGCACTGGGGAGCGATTCGATGGCGCCCGCGATTTTTTGCGCGGCAAGCCCGGCGCTGTTGATTAACACCGGCGCGCCGACAATCGCCTCCTCCTCCCCGGCAAGATGCAGGCGCCAGTATGCATTGTCTTTTGTTATGCGTTCTATCTTGCTGTTCGGGGCGATGATGGCCCCGTGCTCTTCCGCCTCCCCTAACAAGGCGAGCATCAGCGAATGACTATCGACAATCCCCGTCGACGGCGACAGCACCGCTGCCTTGCACGCAAGCTCGGGCTCAATCTCCCGCGCTTGACTTTGGCTTAAAAGGGTCAGGTCACAAACGCCCGCCGCCGCCGCGCGCGCCATGATCATTTCCAGATCGTCAAGCTGACTATCGTCATGGGCGAAAATCAATTTGCCGAGTTTCTTGTGGGGAACATTGCGCGCCGCACAAAATTCATAAAGCTTTTGCTTTCCCTCGACGCATAACCGCGCTTTCAGCGATCCTTCCGGGTAATAAATTCCCGCATGGATGACCTCGCTGTTCCGGCTGCTGGTCCACGACCCGAAATGGGGCTCGCCTTCGACGATCAGCGGCGGCTTTCCCGCAAGTGCGAGCGCCCGCGCGACCGCCAGCCCGATGACCCCGGCGCCGATGACGATAGCGTCGACTTCATCCGTCATGGCGTTGTTCTGCCGGTATTTTTGTAGGTTGCCTCATCGCCTCAACAAATAGCAGCGCACCGCTAGGGGGGCGCTCTTTTTACTATTCGCTCGGGCGGTTATCGCACCTGCGATTGCATGACCGAATACCCTCGAAAGCGCCGCGCCGCGTCGGCTATTCTCACTGCGAAGCAAATTGAAAGACATCCCTGTGGCCGGAAAGTTCGCATTCGATCCGACGTCAGCCGACGCTATGGAAAATCCCGGCGAGACTTATGCGGAGCTTGCCCGGCAATGTCCGTTTTACGAGTTTAAGAACGACGATTTCCATTACTGGATCACGAGCGATTACGGCGAGATCAAAAACCACGTTCTGCAAGACAATCCGGTCTGGTCTTTCAAATGGGGCAACGCCGCAAAAGACACCGCCCATGACACAGGCATCGTCACCGACCCCCCGTTTCACATGGCGTTTCGCGCGCTTTTGATGCCGGGCTTTACGCCCAAGGCCTTGAAAGCTTTCAGGCCTACGGTGAAAAGCCTCGCCACGGAGCTTCTTGACGAGATGGAGACCAAAGGGGCGGGTGATCTGCACGACGATCTTGCCCTGCCTTTACCGGCAAAGGTTATGTGCATCATGCTGGGCCTGCCGCCCGAGGATTACAAACGCTACAAGCATTGGGGCGACGAGTTACAGAAATTGATGTTCCACGATCCTGAACCGGGATCGCACAAGGCGATTTTTAAAGAGATCTACGACCATTGCATGGAAATGGTGGATTATCGCCGCGATCTTTTGCGCAAGGCCGGCATTGACGACGCAACCCCCGACCATGTTGGCGATATCGTGCCGGACGACTTCATGTCGCGCGCTGTCTGCTCCAAAATCGCGGGCCGGCGCCTGACGGATATGGAGATCGTCAATATCTGCGCAACTTTTTTGACAGGTGGGCAAGAAACCACAACGAACCTCATCAGCAATTGCGTTTGGCGCCTGCTTGAACGGCGGGAATTGTGGGACGCGGTTTGCGCCGACCCGGGCAAGATCGAAGCGGCGATTGAGGAAAGCCTGCGACTGGACCCGCCTGTGCTTGCTCACTTTCGCACCAGTCTAAGGCCTATCGAAATGCACGGCCATCACCTTCCAGACCATGCCAAGCTGATGTTCTCCATCGCTGGCGCCAATCGCTGCCCCGAGCAATTCAAATACCCCGACGCGTTCGATCTTGACCGGCCGCTTAGCGAATCGAAAAAACATTTGTCCTTCGGCTATGGCGTGCATTTTTGTATCGGCGCGCCGCTCGCCCGCATGGAGGGCCAGATCGCCCTGCGATTATTGACCGAACGATTGCCGAAACTCCGGCTGGTTGGCGAAACCGAACGCATTGAAACCTGGATGTATTGGGGGCGGAAAAAACTTCCTGTCGCCTGGGACTGATATTGGCGTGAGCGATCTCTTTTCCCTGAAAGGCCGGACAGCGTTTATTACCGGCGCGTCTCGCGGCCTAGGAGAGGCTATCGCCCGCGGCTTCGCACGCGCTGGCGCGGACCTTATTTTGGCGGCGCGAAACAATGCAAAATTGCAACAGCTGGCTCATGAGTTTCAAGATCTGGGCGTCAGCGCCCGCACCGTCGCTTTCGATCTTTCAGACATAGCCGCCGTTGAAGCGACCGCTAAGCGCATCGCCAAAGAAGGCGGTTCGGTCGACATTCTCGTCAACAATGCCGGCGTCGCTGGCTGGTCCCCGCTGCCCGAGTCAACGCTTCCCGACTGGGACGCCATCTTTCGCATCAATTCGACCGCGACCTACCTTCTTTGCCGTGAATTATCCAAAGGGATGATTGAGCAGCGATGGGGCCGCATCATCAATTTTTCAAGTTATGTCGGAGAAACCGGCCGCCCCAATCTTTCCGCCTATAGCGCCAGCAAGGCGGCTGTTTCAGGGATGACGCGCGCCATCGCCGCCGACCTCGCTCCCTATAACATCACCTGCAATGCGATCGCTCCGGGCGTACTCAAGACAGATATGGCGGCGCCCACCGCCGGCAATCCGAAGCGGGCGAAAGTCTACCAACAGGCGATCGCGATGGGGCGTTTTGGCGAGCCTGACGAAATTATCGGGCCCGTTCAGTTCCTTGCCTCCGAAGCCGGCTCCTATGTCACCGGTCAAACACTGCATGTAGGCGGCGGCATCGGACAGATTCTTTCTATGCCCGTCGTCGTCGAAGAATAAGCCCTGACTATGCGGCGGATTGGTTCTTAAAGAACTCAATGACGTCTTTTGAAAAAACGTCAGGCTCTTCCATCGCCGCAAAATGTCCGCCCGACGGCATCTCGCTCCAGCGCGCCACGTTGTAAGCACGCTCCGCCAGTGCGCGCGACGGCATCGGATAAAACTCACCCGGAAAATGAGCAAGCGCGGTCGGCACTTTCACAGGGCCCATGGCGCGCTGACCAACTCGGCTGGCGTAGTACATCCAGAAGGATGAAATGACATTATCCGTCACCAGATAGCTCATCAAATTGGTGATCAGATGATCCTTGCTGAAACGGCTCTCAATATCGCCTTTCGTGTCGCCCCAGCGCCAGAATTTTTCAACGACCCATGACGCCCAGCCTACCGGATTGTCGTGCAGCGCAAGCCCAATCGTTTGCGGTTTTGTCGCCTGTTCATGGTGATAGCCGCTTTCGGCCTCCATCAGCACTTTTACATCATTCCAATAGGCGATCAGTTCCTGATCGGCGTCCGGACCCGGGGGCGGCCCCATGAAGAAATTCAAATGGATCGCCTTTACAACATCGGCATGGTTCATGCCGAGCTGCATCGTCACGGCCGAACCCCAATCGCCCCCTTGCGCAAAGAATTTGTTGTAACCGAGCGCGTCGACCATGAGCGAGCGCCACATATCAGCGACTTTCTCAGGACCAATCGGGGAGCAAGGCCGGCCGGACCAGCCATAGCCGGGCAGCGACGGAACCACGACGGAGAAACCTGCATCAACAAGCTTCGGGATTGTCTCCTGAAACTCCACAACAGAACCCGGCCAGCCATGGGTTAGAATGATCGGCGTCTTCTGTGCACCGTCGCCTTTGACATGATAAAAATGAATATCAACGCCATCGATGTCGGCCTTGAATTGCGGCCAGCGATTAAGCGCGGCTTCCTGCGTTCGCCAATCATAGTGTTCGCGCCAATAGGCAACTAGGTCCGCAAGATAAGAACGGTCCATGCCATATTGCCATGACTCGCCTTCTACGGGCTCATATCCGATCCGGGCGTCGCGGAGACGCGCTGCAATTCGGTCGAGAACGGATTGATCGACATCGATCTTGAAAGGCCGCACATCCATGACTGGCTCCGCATCAGGAATTTGCGGAGCAAGATAGCGGAGATCGTCAGCGAGACCCAACCTCAAAGACAGCGCATGAGCGATCAAACAGCTTCTTCCAGCGCGCCGCGCACATAAGCGTCCATCGTCCCGGCGCATGTCGCTTTATCGTCGCCTTCCGGAAGGTCCTTATAGCGGGCGATTTCACGCACGACCGGCACGGCGATACCATCCTCGGCCGGGGAAAAATCCACGGTCAGTCGGTCGCCAGTCACAAGGCCGCCCCACTTGCCATCAGCCAGCAAGTCGATAAACGCAAACCGCGTGGTGACGCTGCCTCTTCCATTTTCAGGATTAAGCAGTGTCTCGCCAGACTTTTCGATCATCAAGGGGACAATCCATGGCGGAATCGCATATCCTTCGCCGACAGGAATTTTCGGGCAGTAGTCAGTCAGCTCGCCCATGCCGTAACCATCATTGAAATTATATGGCGTCAGATTGAAGAAACGCTGGCATTGCTCGATGAAATCCGGCGGCAATTGCGCGCCCTTTTTCCCACCGCCGACAGTGATGACCGTGTCAGGATGAAAACATCCATCGGGAAGTCCCTTGGCTTTCGCCGCCTCAACAACCCGGTAAAGCATAGCCATCATGCCCGTAATCAGGACAGGTTCGTCACGGCGCGAAATCAGATGCTCGAGAAATTCGCCGAATTCTTTCTGTATGATTGCCTGACGCGCGGCGCTTTTCTTTTTGAACGCCTCAATCTCGCTCGGCATTGCCGTGCCCGCGGCGATGGCCCGGTTGAGCCGCATCATTTCGCTCATTTCGACAGCGCTTTGCGGCATTGTAGAGATGTAATGGACGTCGCCCGGAATACCGCGCATTTCAGCAAACCGCGTCACGGAGTCCGTGGCAGTATAGCTGCCCATTTTCGGCATCAGCAGGAACATCGGATACTTTTTGCCGTAATCCTTTCGGTACGCGCCAATGTTCCACTTGAGATTGCGGTCCATGCGCACCGGCTGCACTTCCCGGTCAGCGGTCGAACGCGGAATGAAACTGTTTTTGCCTGACGTGCCGCTGGAGCTGACGACGTGATGGCCGCGACTGCGAAGCTCAGCGATCCATTCATCCATATCCGAAATCTTGGAATAGTCCATGTCTTCGATCGGTTGCGTGGAAAGCGTCTGGAGCCAAACAGTCATGTGACGCCATTTTCCATTGTCGATGAAGCTTTCCGGATAGCTCTTGTAAGTTGCATCGGAAAACAGGAGCGGGATCAGTTCCTCAAAAGATCTCGGATCATCGATGCCGCGATCCTTGGCTTTCTGGTCAAGCACCTTGATCTGTTCGCGCCGCTGCGCGAAACGCTCGCTGGCGGCGTCCAGCTGAAGTTGACGCAGATTACCTGGCACGATGCGAAAAGGATCTTCGGTTTCCGTTAAGGACAATATCTTGTCGAGCGCGCTCATGTCGCCGCCGCCTCGTCAAAATTCGTTCCGACAGAGCGGTGCTTCCATTTTTCAAACGTCGCCATGGTATGTTGAAGTTTGCCGTTGACCATGGCGAAAGCGTCGTCGCCGACAACATAATGCGCTGGAAGCTCGTCACCCTCGACCATTTCAATAAGATTGCGCGCAAGTTTCGCCGGATCGCCCTTTTCCGTGCCGCCATAGGCGCCCATCATCTTGCGTGTCTTCCCGCCTGGGGTTTCATCATATGCGGCGATTTCAGTTTTCGCTTTCGCGAGTGAACCGAGGGAAAATTTTGTCCTGAACCCGCCGGGCTCTATTGCCATGACGCGAATTCCAAGCGGCGCAACTTCAACCGCAAGCGCATCGCTCAATCCCTCGACAGCATGTTTCGCCGCGCTGTAGGCCGACATGCCCGGAATGCCTAACAATCCGGCCACGGAAGAAAAGTTCAGAATATCGCCGCGCGCCCGCTCACGCATAAGCGGCAGCACAGCGCGTATCGTGGCGACGGTCCCGCCAAAGTTGGTGTCCATGCAACGGTTGATGTCATCATCGGAAAGCTCTTCAAGACATCCCAAGATCCCGTAACCAGCGTTGTTGACGAGGACATCAACGCCATCGAGAATATTCCAGGCTTGGCGCATGACGCCGGGAACTGCGGCAAAATCAGTAACGTCGAGGAGCAACGCCCTCGCCCGGCCTGGCGCCAGCGCTTCAAACTCTTTAATCTGCTCTTTTTTGCGCAAGGTGCCGACGACCCGGCCGCCGCTTGCCAGAACCGCTTCCGCAAGCTCCCGTCCGAATCCGGAGGAAACACCGGTAATGATCCACCCCTTGCTCATGCTTCTTCTCCTTCTTCGACGATCCATTTCATGAAGCGGTGGATGGGAAACATCGCATCATGTGGGCCGCCGCCAAATCCGCTAATGCCGTTTACTTCTCCAAGCGTCACGATCCGCTGCGCGCCAGCCGCCGACAGCGCATCGCGCAACTCACGTTTGCGCGCCGGCGGATACACCCCGACTGTCTGCGTCGCCACGGTGATATGCTTCACGGCTTCCGTCAGGCTGGGCACGGTTACTACGTTGACAGTCTTGAAATTCGGATGAAAATCGACGGGCTCATCAGAACGGATAACGAGCCCCTGTCCGTCATACCCGCCAAACACGCGATAGATCGGTTCCATCGTTTTCAATACATCGACTTCGTCGCGAATTTCTTCCGATACCGGGACCGGCATGCGGCCATTGCCATAACGGCTATCGCGCGCGAGGGCCGACGCGAGCGCTGCACAATAAGCATCGGCCTGGTCTTCATCCGCTTCCACGAATTGAAACCGGCTGCAATTGCAGGCGTCCTGATCGAAAGACCCGACATCGAGCGCCGCGCGCTCAGCGGCGGCGATGATAGATTCTTTATTGGCAAACGCTTCCCGACCGACCATCGACGCCGAAACTTTCGGATCGAAGGCCACAAGTTCAAATCCCGGTCCGGCGAACTTAGCAGCATTGCGAACTGCGCTTTCTCCACCCCACACGACGATTTTGTCGAAATACTGGGCGCGGTAGAGAATGCTTTCGATTTCGGCATCCCCGCCCGGCCAGTAGGCGGCGGAAAATGACTGTGTCACCGGGTGCTCCGGGTCGATCTCGGCCATCGTCCGGAGAATAGCGGTCGGCGTGAAAAGATCGTTCGACGCAAGCTTGAGCAAATGAACGCCTTTTGAAAGCGCCGCGCGCACAATCGTCAGTGCGGCAACCATCGGCGAGTTTCCGGCCAAGATATGGACAAGACGCGGCGGAAACGCCCGCATGCGCAACGGCGCGCCAATCGGGTCTTTCGCCACCCATCCGTCAAGTAAAGCCAGATCGCCGATATTGGCTTTGACCTCAGCCTCAAGCACCTCCTTGCGAAACATGAAAGGCAGATCACGATAGCAGTTTTCAAGGACGCGCGAGCCGAGTGCGCTTACTTTGGTCATGCCGTCATGGGCGTGACGCAAATATTCGTTCTTGTCGAAGTCCAGCGCGGGACCGACCCTGGCGAGAAAGTCGATGACCTCGGCGATCGGAATATCAAGCATGGGCAGCGGTTCGCTTCGCCGCCAGGCCAGATGATCGAGATCAAGCGCCGGCGTTCCGAACGCCGCGCCCATATCCCGAGACTGATAAGAAACGTCATCGCCGAACGCCGTTTTTCCGCGCACGACATGCGGCACACGAATGGCCGAAGCGTCAGGGTGCGATTCCCGAGTATGGGCCGTCATCACCAACTCCTCCGCTTTTGTACGTCTTTTCTGCAAACTGGCGATACTCGCACGCTAATTTCATTAATTGAGTTTACTATTTTAAGACCAAAATCCAGACGGAATCAAGCTGAGGCTGCAGGCTTGGGCGCGCCACCATAATCGACACCCGCAACGACCGCCTCAAGGTCATCCACCAGCCCTTCCAGCGCGCGCCGTAACGCCCCTCGCTGAATCGGCGGCAGACTTGCAACGGCTAGAAATTCCGGCGTTGGCTGGCGCACCATCCCATCTATCAAATCGCATCCGCGATCAGTCAAACGATAGTGGCGGCGGCGGCGATCACCGTCCATATCAACGGGCGCGACGAACCCAAGATCGACAAGTTTTGCAATCCGCCTAACGACACCTGGCAGGGTCAACCAGAAGTAACGCCTGAGTTCCGTAGGGGTCGCAATATGTGGTTCTGGCAAGCGCCGAAAGGCCCCAAGCACGCTTAACTCGCCGCTCGTCATTCCATGCACAGCAGCAAGGCGCTCTGTGGCCGCACCAAATAATTCAGCAACCCGCTGGACGTGAACAAATACCGCAAAACTATCCCGGTCCGATTCCGGCCAAGTTTCCTGCATGCCCGCCATCGGGTGCTCGTCGGTCGCACCCACCGGCCCTTTCGTCTGCAAACCTAACTCCAGGCCCAATGCATCAGCAGTTTGCAGCAGCGTCGACAACCGGATGTCGGCGCCGGATTCAATGCGCGCGATATGAGGCTGTTTCAGCCCTGATTTCCCTGCCAGATCACGCTGCGACCAGCCGAGCTCCGTGCGGCGGGCTTTTATCAGTTCGGAGATTGGATTTTGATAACTCATACGTTATCATTTAGGCAATTTCGGCCAAGGTCAAGGCGGCTCGTTGAGCGCGTCAGGCGGCATCCCCGAGGACAAGCGGCCCCAGCGCCTCGCATTGCGCTGCGGTCAGGGCCACCGGCTTGCGGGAATGCCGGTCCACATAAACATGGACGAAATGCCCGGTCGCCGCAGGCGCCTCCTCTCCCTCACGGAAAAGGCCAATTTCATAACGAACGCTTTTCGAGCCCAGCTTTGCAATCCGAAGGCGCGCATCGACGACCTCAGGAAACTCGATAGACTGGTGGAAATCGCAGGCGCTAGCGACGCAAAGGCCAATCGACGGCGAGGTCCCCATGGCAATGACGCCCGCGTTCAATATGTAGACAGTCACAACCTGATCCATCATCGCGTAGTAAATTACGTTGTTGACATGCCCATAAGCGTCACAATCCATCCACCGCACCGGAATGTCCAAGCTCCACCGATAATCGTCGCGCGTTTCTGATTTTCGGTCACTCAATTGCCGCTCTCCTTTTCGGCCGCAACACTGCTTACGACGTCATACCATTCAACGAGCCTGTCCCACAAAATACGCCGCGTCGACGCAAAATTGTGCATATGCGCCATGCGCTCGAAAACAAGCGTCAATATCAGATTGCTGCGCAGGTAAGCGGTCGGCTCTGCGCGCGGATCCGGACATACGTCGCGCTCGCCATTGCCGACAAAAACAGGCACCTCAATCGCCGCTGCTTCCCCCGAAATCACGCCAGGCAGCATCATCTGAATGGCGCAGTTCGGGGTTCTATTGCTGCCGAAAGGGGGACACGTCTTCCGCACCGGATAGCCGCCCGACATGTCGGCATCAAGAATGTCTTTGGGCACATCTTCCCAGTGGAACGGATAGACATAATCCGCCATCGTAACTTTATCGACCGTAGGCGTTGCGGTGCCCCGTTGAATGCCTTTGACGGCGTCCTGATCCGCCGCTTCATGCGCTTCTGAGCGTTGCGGCAAACGGGTTCTAATGGCGCTATAGCCAAGGACGCCAATGCCATCGAAGGTCTGATGCCCTGCTTGCGTGAGGACGGTGACGCACCCGCCCATGGATTGACCTATTCCGATCGCCACCGCGGGGGTCACCGGCGGGACCGCTGCAGCAATGCTGCCTTCTGTCAGGCGCTGCAGGATTTCGCGGCAGCAAGCATCATGACCCGCCGCAAGGTTTTCAAACTGAATTTTACCCAGATCAACTGCGCTGCTGTCGCCAACTCCAATATGATCAATTCCGACCAATATGACGCCATGGGCGGCATGATGCTCAGCCTGACTGTATCCCTCGCGTGCCTCAAAACGCATATCGAAATAGCCGCGACCGTAGCCGCCGCCTGGACAGGCGAAAACAACCGTTGGGCGCGCCGGCAAACTGGCGATATCGGGCATGTGAACTGTCGCCGCCATCGCCACAGGGCCGGACCCGAGTGAAGCCGCTTTTGTCACATCAATGTTAAGATCGAACTTAGGCATGTAACGGCATCATATCGACTTGCTTCGGCCCCGCCAAACGCCACAAATCTCTCGGATCAGAGCCATCGCAGACACGATGACAAGATTGCCGCGTTTTACCGGCCTTAATCGGATGGTAGAGAAGAAAAAACACATGCGCAAAGATCGCCGTAAGTACGTCGCGGCACAGTCGTAGCGCTTTAGGGACGGAATGCATGCTTGATTATCGCCTGCCCTTTTCCTCGCTATACGAAGGATTCCAGGCGGCGGCGGCGCGCTGGCCCGATAAGGTCGTGGTCAAGGACGACGGTCGAGACACACCCTATCACGAGCTGGAAAATCTTAGCCGCCGCGCAGGACGCGGTCTGATCTCGCTTGGCTTAAACGCAGGCGACCGGATCGGCATATGGGCGGTCAATCACACGGACTGGATTGTTGCGGGACTCGGCAATCAGGCCGCTGGAGGCGTCCTGGTTCCGCTAAACACGCGCCTTCGCGCCCGTGAGGTCGCCGACATCATTCGCCGCGCCAATGTCCGCGTGCTTTTTTGCGATCAAGGTTTTGGCGATTATGATTTCATAGGCGCGATCAGCAAGGAGGGGACGCCAAGCCTCCGGAAAATCGTCGTGTTCGGCGACGGTCCGTCGGAGGGACCCGCCATAGGCTGGGGCGCCTTTCTTGCAAAAGCGGATGACACGCCAGAATCCGGACTTGATGAGCGCATCGCACAAACCCAGCCTGACTCGCTGGCTGACATCATTTTCACTTCGGGAACGACAGGCAGGCCAAAAGGCGTGCCGATGACCCACAAGCAAAGTCTGATTGCTTGCGAACAACAGCAGCTCTGCGTTTCAGAGTTTATCGACGGAGACGTTTTCGGCGAGCCTTATCCGTTCACGCACAATGCGGGCTACCGCGCAGGCTGGCAGATTTCTGTATTGCTGGGCGTTACGATCATTCCGATTCGCAATCCCGATCCTTTAAAAATGCTTGAACTGATCGATCGCGAAAAAATCACTTACCTTCCTTCTGTCCCGCTCATTTATCAGGCCATGCTTGACCATCCTAAGCGTGCGGAGTTCGACCTGTCGAGCATCAGAAGCGCGCTTACAGGGGCAACGATTGTTCCCGTGAAGCTCGTTGAAAGGATGCAGGAGACTTTTGGCGTCAATGCGGTGCGAACGGGTTACGGGCTGACGGAAACCGCCGGCTCGGTGACAAGCACGCGCCCGGGCGATTCTGCTCGCATTATCGCCGAAACGACCGGACGGCCGCTGGATAATTTGGACGTCAAGCTAATCGACGCCGATGGCTGCGAAGTTGCAACGGGCGAAGCTGGTGAAATTGTTGTTCGCGGCCCGCAGGTCATGACCGCATATTTTGAAGATCCGGAAGCGACGGCGGCAGCGTTTACAGAAGATGGATTCCTGCGGACGGGCGATGTCGGCGTATTTGACGCAGGAGAAAATCTTAAGATCACAGACCGCATAAAAGATATGTATATCGTCGGCGGCTTCAACACATATCCCGCTGAAATTGAACAACAGCTGTCCCGCCTTGAGGGCGTTGCAGAAGTCGCCGTTGTCGGCATTGATGATGAACGATTGGGACAGGTCGGGAGAGCCTTCATCGTCTGTCGCCCGGGGGCGACGCTTGACGAATCCAGCGTGATAGCCTGGTGCAGAGACAATATGGCCAATTACAAGGCCCCGCGTGTTGTCACATTTGTCGATAGCTTACCGCGCAATCACACGGGCAAGATTGCCAAGACCGAACTGAGAGCAGTGAAATGAGAATGCACGGACGGCGCTTTCCATAAGGCCAGAGTATACCTTATCAGGCGCCTCCTTTTTACAAGGCCGGATATATAAATGACCGATACGCGCACCGAACTCTTAAATCTTATTGTTACGGACCACGCATTTGATCATCACCGGGATGAAATCGAACCGATGCAGCTTGAAGCAGCGAACGCGCTGTTCGCTGATTTGCGTAATCGCATCCCAGTACTGGAGCGGCGGGCGACGGAAACCGGGATCAACAAAATTACATCCTTTGACGATATTGTTCCTCTGCTCTTTGCTCATACGGTCTACAAATCTTATCCGGAAACATTTATCGCGAAGAAGCGCTGGGACCGGATGCTGGCCTGGCTGTCAACTCTGTCTGCGGACGATCTTACGAATATCGATATGAGCGGTGTCGAAACCGCAGATGACTGGCTTAACCGCCTGAAAGAAAATGGCTGCACTGTCCTCGCAACCAGCGGGTCGAGCGGGAAATGTTCGTTTCTTCCCGCTTCAAGCGCCGACAAGGAACTCAAAGTCAGGCATTTTCGCCACGCCGTCGGATGGCCCGACGAGATTGCTGAAAATCAGTATGAAGCATTCTGGACCGGCCCGATCGAAGGTCCGAACAGCGCAATCGAATCCGGTCAGATTATGCGTGACCATTGGGCGAAACCAGGTGGTTTTCATAACCTGATCAAGACGCCGCTAAAGATCACCGATGTTTCCGCTGGCGCCGCGTTCATGAAATCCATGCGTGACGGAACTGCAACGCCGGCGGATATTGAAGCCTTTGAAAAACGCTCCAAAGAGACTGCCGGGCGTATGAAGGCGGATCTGACAGGGTTCACCGATGAACTTCTCGCCCACCGCCACGAACCCGTGATGGTCAGCGGACTTTGGGCGCAGCATTTGCAAATTATTGAACGCGCATATGAGCTGGGCATACCCGATGGCGATTTTCATCCAAGAAGCGTCGTTCAAGCGGGTGGCGGCATAAAGGGCGTCGCCCTGCCCGACGATTATAAAGAACGCGTCTCACGCTTTTATGGCGATGTTAAAAGGCCCGGCGCATATGGCATGACGGAGTTGGCGCAGGTCATGCCGCGATGTAGTGCGTTGCGATATCACCGCCCGCCTGGATTGATATGGCTACTTCTCGATCAACCGGGCGAAAAACTGATCAACGCTCGCGAAGGCGTCGTCGAAGGCCGCTTTGCTTTCCTCGATCTTCTCTATACAGGCCGATGGGGTGGCGTCATTACGGGCGATAAAGTCGCGATTGACTGGAGCGAGACGTGTCCTTGCGGCCGCCCGGGGCCGACAATCCTTGACTCAATCACGCGTTTTGCGCAGGGCGGCGAGGACGATCACATTGGCTGCGCCGGCACCATTGATGGCTATGTACGCGGAGCGATGGGATAGTGTCAGTAACAAAAACAGAATTACCCGTTCTCGTTGAGCACGTTATCAAAGGCGAAATTATTGATGGCGACGGTCAGAATTATGGGCGTTTCGCGACGCCTACGCTCAACCTCGACGCCCTTGTCTGGCCGCGCACTGCACCGCCGCCGGCAGCCGATATTCCGCTTGCGGAAATAATCGACATACTCGCAGCATTGGGAGATTGGCTTGATCGCGATCCAGAAGGCGCAATCGATCGCGCCATGCGGGCCAGCTTCAACACCAACCCCCTCGATCATGGGGTTATCGAACGGTCATTCAAAACGCTCGGCCGGTGCTTTGATCGCGCCTCCCTTGAATTCCAGGTTGAGCGGGAGCTTGGCGGGCCCGAAGTTCTCGACGGCTGGGTCGAAATAAAGACGCCTTTTGGCCGCAAGGCGCGGGTGCGCGCCTTCCCGCCGCGCCTAATTCATATTGTCGCCGGCAACGCGCCTGGGGTGACCGCAATGACTGTCGCGCGTGGCGCCCTCACCAAGGGGGTGCATTTGCTTAAATTGCCGTCCAACGACCTGCATACAGCAGGCGCGGTCTTACGCGGTCTTTCTTCCGTGGCCCCGGGTCATCCCGTCTCAAAATCATTTTCAGCAGCCTATTGGCGCGGCGGCGACAAGGCGGTTGAAGCAAAACTCTTCCGGCCGCAATTTTTTGACAAACTTGTCGCCTGGGGCGGTGACGCCACTATTCGATCAGCCAAAGACTATATCGGGCCTGGCTTCGAGCTTGTGGCGTTTGATCCCAAGACATCGATTTCGATGATTGGACGTGAAGCGCATGAAAGTGCTGAGTTGCGCGATCAAACCGCTGAGCGAGCCGCGAACGATGTCATGGTGATGAATCAGCAAGCTTGCGTTGCAAGCCGCATTCAGTTCGTTGAGGGATCTCTTGAGGAAGTTGACGCATACTCGGCGGCGCTTCAGAAGCGATTGGGCGTTGAGCGCGACACCGCCTCCGCAAGCTCGGCCCCGCCGACAGGTGAAGTCCGTGAAGAAATAGAAGCGCTGTCCATGCTCGAGCCGGATTATAAAGTGTTTGGAACGTTTGATGGGCGTGGCATTGTGATCCGCTCAACCGAACCGGTCGACTTTCATCCGGACGGGCGGATCGTCAATGTTGTTCAGGTGGACGACCTCCGCGACGCCGTCATTCACGCCAATGTTGCAACCCAGACAGTTGGTGTTTTTCCAGACAAGGCGCGGCTTGAATTGCGTGACGCCCTTGCCGCGCGAGGGACGCAGCGCATTACCGCGCTGGGCAGCGCCGGCATGGTTGAAGCCGGCCTGCCCCATGACGGCTTCCTTCCCTTGCAGCGTTTCATACGTTGGGTAAACGATGAGGACTGAGGAATGTCGAATGTAACGGATAGTATGTTGGAAAAGCGAACCCTTAAAGGCGATTTTGGCGCGGAGGTTGCCGGCGTTGATCTTACGAAATCCTTTGGCGCCGACACCCAGAAAGCTATTCGCGATCTCTGGATAAAGCGCGGTGTCTTACTTTTTCGCGGCGGCGATGCTGGCGACGATGCGCAGATGCGCCTGAGCGAGATCTTTGGCGAATTGGAGCCATCGGCAACCGCAGACCTCAACGATCCCGACAATCGTTTCATGATGACCCTCGCTTATGATCCCCAAGACAAAAACCCGAAATTTGCGCAGCACTATAATGTTGGCGGCGTCGACCGCGCAGGCTGGCTGGGTTGGCACTGGGACCAGGCATTCATGCCAACAATCGTTCGCGGCGCTACCTTGCGCATGGTCAAGCCGGCGCAGGAAATGGGTGAGACCGGATTTATCGACGCAATCGAGGCCTATGACCGGCTCTCGGCTGAAATGAAGGCGCGCATAGATGATTTGGAAGTCGTCTATGAATTCAACCCCGATTTCACGTCAGGGCAATTCGGATTTCCAAAGGACATAAGAGCCTTGCCCAGAGAGAAAAAAAGCAGCGCGCACTCCTACGATTTCCCGCCTGTAATCCATCCGCTTGTCATCACGCAAAAGGAATCGGGGCGGAAAATTCTCAAGCTCTCTCCAATGCATGCTCGGTATATTCTAGGCATGCACAGAACAGAGAGCAACGCGCTCCTCAGTGAACTTGCTGATCACCTTGTAGATCCGCAGTTTGCCTATTTTCATGATTGGCAAGCGAATGATATTCTTGTTTGGGATAATTGGCGCGTCATCCATTCTGCAAATGGCGTTCCGTTGGATTGTTCACGCTACGCCCGGCGCACAACAATCATGGGTGACTATGGTCACGGAAGGTATCTAGACGCGTCCTTGAACAGGGACCGTCAAATAAGACGTATCGTCGACTAACGGTCTGCGCCGTGCCGCTTGCTGGTGACATAGCAAATTGCGCCAAACGTCACCCCGCAAATGGCGGCAAGGACGCCAGCGATGAGTGTGTGTCCAAAGATAAATTCTATAACCATGAATATGATTGCGCACGCTAGGATGAATCCGCCGAGAAATTCCTCGTTCATGATAAGTCTTCCTCTGAAAAGATTGCTGCCCCAAACGCCAAATCAGTCTACGTCGAATATTGCAGTAATTCGAGGATGATCAGTCAACGCTATTCGCGGCGATGCATGACCGGCATCGCACCCACGATGCAAGAGCGTCTCTGAACCGGGTCTCATGCTGCAGTGCGATCAGCTTGGCGATAACTATACCGAAATGGCTTCGCTTCTGGCCTTCACGGCAGTTCGCGTCTAGCGTCTTGTCAAACAATGAGACTTGCGATGTTAAACTCAAATAAGGCGCTGTCCCAAAGGATTCATCCGTTGCTGGCCCCTCTCGCAATACGTGGCCTGGCAATTGCGAACCGCTTTGTCATGGCGCCGATGACCCGAGAGATGTCGCGCGGTCGCGTTCCTGGCCAGGACGTCGCCGCCTACTATCGCCGCCGTGCCGAGGGGCAGGTCGGTCTCATCATTACTGAAGGCGTTGGCGTTGATGACCCAGCCGCCGTCGATGTTCCAAATGTTCCGGCGATGTATGGTGCTGCGGCGCTCGCGGGCTGGAAACAGGTAGTGGACGAGGTTCACGCCGCGGGTGGCAAGATCATGCCGCAGCTTTGGCATCAGGGCGCGATGCGCGATGCGGCGATCAGTCCGGAACCGCATGTCGCCCCGCGCCGCCCTTCCGGCGTGATCGGCCCAATCGGCAAAGTCAGTTTAGAGGCAGAAAAGCTCGCCCGGCTTGAAATAAAGTCCGCCCCTCTAACGGACAGCGAGATTTCCGATATCATCGACGCTTATGCGCGCTCCGCTGCAAATGCCGCGCAAATCGGGTTTGACGGCATCGCCATTCACGGCGCACACGGTTACCTGCCAGACAACTTCCTGTGGAGCGGCACGAATTTACGCACCGATAGATGGGGCGGTGATCCTAAAGCCCGCGCGGAATTCCCGGCAGAGCTTGTTCGCGCTATACGCAGGGTGATTGGCGATGAGCTGCCGATCCTTTTCCGCTTTTCGCAATTCAAGATGCAGGATTATAACGCTCGCCTCGCCGACACGCCGCAAGAGCTTGAACAAATTCTAACGCCCATCGCAGATGCCGGCGTTGACATTTTTGATGGCAGTCAGCGTTATTTCGACACTCCTATCTTTGAAGGATCGCCGCTCAATCTCGGCGGATGGGCGAAAAAGCTCACCGGCAAGCTTGGTATGTGTGTTGGCGGAGTTGGCCTCGATAGGGGAAAACGAGATCATCATATAGATTCAGGCTCGGCGGCATCCGATAACTTGGACCGGCTGGTCGCACGTTTTGAACAGGGCGAGTTCGATCTTGTTGGCGTGGGGCGCTCTTTGCTCAACGATCCGGACTGGGTAGGCAAAGCGATCCGTGGTGAGCCGTTTCTTCCTTTTGACAATAACAATCTTTCGAGGCTGACATGACGGATCACGCCGCACTGCTGGAACGTATTGACCGGATCGAAAGCCGGCAGGAGATCGCCGAATTGCCTGCGCGCTATGCGATTGCAGTGGACGCACGCGATATCGATGGGTGGCTCGCGCTTTTTGTCGAGGATGTCGATTGCGGCAGATTTGGACGTGGTCGCGAGGCATTACGCAAATTTATCGATCCTGCCGTCCGGGGTTTTTACCGCTCGGTGCACATGATCTGCGGGCAAACCGTCAATTTCATTGATAAAGACACTGCGGAAGGCACTGTTTATTGCCGGGCGGAACACGAAGACGGCAGTAAGTGGGTCGTCATGGCTATTATCTATTTCGACCGCTATGTCCGGCGAAATGGCGAGTGGTTTTTCGAGCGACGCAAGGAAAAACACTGGTATTCCGTCGACGCCTTGGAACGTCCCGCGCCGCCATTTCAGCTTTGGGACCGGTATGCCGATCTCAAGCCGCGACTGCCGGCGGATTTCCCCACTTGGTCGGACTTCTGGAAAGCCTCGCCAAAAGGCGATATTGCATCACTCTCGGCGGCGCCGATATCCGACGAATAGACTCGCGGACAAGTCACGAAAAACGGCATCACGACGCCATCGCGAATATGATGGAATATCCTTGCCGTTGCCCTATCACAGTTTTTCGGCGAGCATTTCCCATGGCTTCATTATCGCCCAAAAAGATCACCGTCTTCCAACAGAGTGCGCCCTCCATTGCGCGGCTTGCAGAGGCATTTCGGGATTGTGGCGTTGACGTGCTCTATCGTGACAGCCCAGATATTTCATCGAACGATCTTAGCGACAATAATGTCGTTGTTGTATGCATAGCGGCGCCTCAAGCCGATCAGCTTCGCGCCGTGGCGGATATGGAATTTTCCGATTGGATGGCGAGCGCCGACGAGCCGCAATTTCGGTTGCTCGCCGCTCTGCAAAACCTGCGCTCCGCTCTCAATGGACGCAGCTGCAAAGTCATTATCCTCGGCCCGACCATTGGTCTAACGGGCGCTTCCGGTTACGCTGGCCTTGCTACCGCATCGGAGGGGCAAAGAGGATTGATGAAATCACTCGCGCGCCAATGGGCGCCGCAGATCTGCTTCGCGTGGGTATCGGTGTGGGCGCCGCTTCTCTTTCCGGCAATCGACGAGGATGCATTGCCCGAGCAGTGTGAGCTTGGTGAATATTTACCGCCCCTGGGCGAGCGCCCGAAATGGAGTAGCGTCGCAAAATCGATTCTAGGGTTTGTCGGCGCTATCGACGCTGTGACCGGACAAACCATCATTGTCGATGGCGGCGAATGGATGTTGCCATGACCGATTTGCTAACGGGAAAAACAGCGCTCATTACGGGTGCGGGAAGCGGCATCGGTCAGGCGATCTGCCTGTCGCTTGCAGCGGCCGGCGCTACTGTTGCTGTTACGGTGCGCCGCATCGAAACGGGCGAGGAAACTGCAGGGCTGATCCGCGCCGAGGGCGGCGAAGCCATGGTCGTCCCTATGGATGTGACGAACGAAGCGGCCGTCGCGAACGGTATTGAAACCGTCGCAAAAAAATATGGCGAGCTCGATATAGTTATTCACAACGCGAACAATGCTGCTTCCGGCCTACCGGAACCCGCCGATAGCGTCACGGAAGAAACCTGGCGGCGGCAATCGATCATCTCGGTCGGCGGCGCTTTTCTGACCGCGAAGGCCGCTTATCCCTGGCTGCAGAAATCCGCTCAAGGCCGGTTTATCGTAATGACGTCCAACTTCGGATATCACGGCGCTGCCATGAATACGATTTATGCCGCGCAAAAAGCGTCCTTTCGCGGCCTTATCAAATCGCTGGCGCGCGAATGGGGCGCGGACGGGATCACCGTCAATGCAATATCTCCCGCCGCGGCGACCCCGCCAACGCGAACTTTCTTCGATCAAAACCCGGCGATGGAAAAAGCCTATATGCGAAAATTCGCCTTGGGCCACATTGGCGAACCCCGACGCGACATCGGCGAAGCTGTCGTCGCGCTGTGTTCCAATCATCTACAATATATGACAGCGCAAACCCTGTTCCTCGATGGCGGCATGTATCCGTCCGCCTGAACCTTCATGGAGTCGCAGATGAAGATAGAAACGATCAACTTTGAAAGTGAAGGCGTCACCTGCGAGGGCGACTTATATTTCCCGGAAAACTACGATCCGAACGGCAAGACGCCTGCCCTAGTCATCGGTCACGGCTTCACCGTTGCGCGCACGAGCCTCGCCGAGGAAGGGCGCCTCTTCGCGGAAGCCGGATTTATTACCTTGGCGATCGACTACCGCCATTTTGGAGGATCGGGTGGAGAACCGCGGGGACGGCTTTGGCCTCGCCAGGAAACTGAGGATTTCAAAGCCGCCATTGACTGGCTGGAGACGCAGCCCGGGGTTGACCCGAATCGCATTGGTATTTGGGGGACGAGCTTTGGCGGCGGCGTTGTCACCCATGTCGCTGCACACGACATCCGTGTTCGCGCTTGCGTGGCGCAAGCGCCTATCCTTGACGGCGACTTCTGGATTCGCTCCCTAAGCCGCGAGCATGAATACCTTTCGACCAAGAAATATCTTCGTGACGCGCGCCGTAAGCGCTTTAAGGAAGGCGGAGATCCAAAAATGTCGATGGCCGAACCGCCGGCGGACGGCTTTTTGCCGATGCCGCCTGACCCCGCCATGATCGAGGACGTGACAAGCTGGTATCAAAAGACCGGTGATTTTCTGATGCACTCCGCACCGGAAATTACGATCGAGAGTTATGAGCGGGTAATGGAATTCGACGCCACCTATACGGCGAGAAAGATTGCGCCTCGCGCCTACTGTATCGTGCAACTTACCGGCCACGACGTTTATCATCCGAATGAGCCGATTCAAACGGCATTTAGAGCCGCTGGAGAACCGAAACGCCTTGTCTCTTTGCATATGGATCAGCTCGATTGCTACAAACCCGGCCAGCGTGAAAAGACCATTGGCGCAGCAATCGATTTCTTTAAGGAATACCTGACCTAGCGTTCGCAGCGAAGATTAGTTCGTTAGCACGCAATCTTTAGCGCCGCTCAGGCCCGCCAATAGGATTACCGTATGGAAACTGGCGGCGCCGGCGTTCCCAGTGGAAACCACGCGACTTCTACGCAGCAGCGCTCCTCGTTCGTGATCATTACAGCGTTGATCGTGGCGCAATTTGTCGCCGCAGACGGCATCACATGCATCTATGTGATGTTGCCCTCAATCTATCGCGAATTTCCAAGCGACGCATCCGCCGTTGGGTGGATTGTCACCACATATTTTCTCATCGCCGCCATGCTTGCGGCGATAGGCGGCCGTATCGCCGATCTCCTCGGCAGGCGAACGGTGGCAATCGCCGTCCTCTTGATCGCAGCGGTCGGGGCTCTGGTCGGCATGATGGCGCGCGCGCCTGAAACACTGATCGCTGCATCGGTGTTGCTCGGCGCGACAACAACATTGACGCCAATCTTGATAGGATTGGCGCGTGAGCATTTAAGTGCACAGAAAGTTGGCCTCGGAATCGGGGCCATCACTGCAGCCGGCTCTGCGGGCGCGGGCATGATTTTTCTCATCGTTGGCATAATCGTTGACGCCTTCGGTCGGTTTGGCGGTTACGCCTTTACGTCAATCATCGCGCTTTTTGCCGCTGCGTTGTTATTCGCAGCTGTGCCGAAATCGCCAAAGGCAGAATTCAAGTTTTTAAATGTCGATTTTTTGCGCGGCATTCTGTTCGGTCCGGCTTCGGCTGGTTTGATCCTATCCATCGAACTGGCTGCGTCCAACGGATTTGACGTTATTCCGCTCATTCTTTTCGCCGGATCTATGGCGCTGACAATCTACTGGGTGCGCAATCAGTTGTCGCAATCGCGCCCGCTTATCGATCTGCGGTTAATGCGCGTTGGTGCCCTGCCCCGAACATTTGCGATCATGTTTGTTCTGGGCATCGCCGGCATACAGCAGGGGCAAATCTTCTCTCTGATCTTCCAGCAGGAAACAACAGGCGGCGTAGGCTTTGGATTTTCCGCGTCGATGGCAGGGGTGATGATGCTCCCTATAAACGGCGCCGCTTTATTTGTTGCTCCGGCTGCCGGCATTTTGTGCCGACGTATCGGCGCCTGGCGCGTCGCAGTCGCGGGCGCCGCAATCATTACGATAACATGGCTGCTCTGTTCTTTCTTCCTTACGTCGCTGGTCCCGCTACTCACCTGCGCAGTGCTAAGCATTGCAGGCCTCAGCCTTCTGATGCCCGCCAATTACCTGTTGATCGTGAAGCACACGCCGCAATATCTGACTAGCGGCGCTACGGGCCTCGGATTTACGGTTTTTAATCTTGGATTTGCAGCCGGATCGAAAATCCTGCTGACGATCCTCCATGGTTCAGCTCATGGCGATGGCGCCTTGCCGGACCTGAAGGACTTCACAATCGCCTTTTACTGGCTTGCCGCAGGGTCCGCCGTCATGATGATGCTGCTATTTCTTTGGCGCGACCGCGCATCCGAGAACTATAATGGTTAGTTACTCCTCGCTCAGCTCTGTTCCGTTCCGAACATAACTTCGGCAGAGCTGATAAATTCCGCGACATCGTCCGCGATAATTTTTTCGTCTTCCTTACTGCGATAAATGCCGGTGAGTACATCTTCAGGCGATGCGAATGAAAGGATCGCCAAACCGAAATAGTCGGGCGCCCCTTGGGTTATAGACCGAAGAAGCCTATACTGCTTGTAGCTGACGGCTTTGTGATGAATTTCCAGCGCCAGCGGAATATGTTCATCCCAGTGACGGAACGCGTCTTGCCGCGAAACGCCTTCAGCCTGTTTTACCAAGGCGACAAGCGATATCGAACCCACCGGACCTTTTTTACCTGTTACGAGTCTCGCCTCATAAGAGAAGTCAGCAATCTCAGGCATGTTATCCAGATCCGTTGCGACAATTCTCGAATAGTCCGGATCATAGCCATCACCACCGAATGGCGATGGCTGGTCGATTAGCCATGTCGTACGCGCACCTTTTACTTCAATTCCTTGGGCCATTCCACGACGAACAAGATGTATTAGCATTTCTGCGTCCGTCGCCATATCAATTCACCCCCTGATTTTGCCCGCCGTCGACGCGTATATTCGCGCCCGTAACGTATCCCGACGCCGGGCTGGCGATCATACAGACCGCGTGGGCGATGTCTTCAATACGGCCGATTCGTCCGACAGGTACTGGAACAATCGTTTTAGTGACGCGTCCTTCACGCGCCGCCAAACTTTCATCCGCCGGCCAGCCTAAAGCGCCAGCTAGACCTTCAAGCCATTTTTCAACCGCAGGCGTCAGTATGATCCCGGGGCTGATGCAGTTTGCTGTGACACCGCAAGCGCCCAAGGATTTCGCAAGACTGACCGTCATGTTGACCATGGCCGCCTTGGCGGCGCCGTAGTCTGGGCCGAAGGGAATTGGCTGTGTTGCGGCCGCGCTGGCGATTTGAATGATGCGCCCCCAACCGCACGCCTGCATATAGGGTGTAAGGTGCCGTATCATGCGCGCCGCGGCGATAACGTTCTGCTCATAAGTCCCTGCCCAATCCCTTTCGCTGACGTCAGCCCAGCTTTTTGTTGCGGTACCGCTATCGGCGCCGCCGGCGCAATTGACGAGAATATCCACCTCGCCGGCAACTGCCGCCACATTATTCGCGCCGCTATCAGTTGACAGATCGCCGAGCGCGACGGCGACAGCGCCCACTCGTTCCGCAACGGCGTTGGCCCTTTCCGAATTGCGGCCGTGAACGATGACGTTGCATCCTTCCGCCGCCAGCATCTCCGCTATACCGGCGCCGATGCCCGAACTGCTTCCGGTGACCAATGCCCTTTTTCCGTTGAGTTTGATATCCATTCGAGAATCCTTCGCGGCAGCCTGTCCATCGTCAGAATACCAGCATGTTTTGTGGAAGTAGGCGCCTTCTTTATCGGGAATGTGATACTATAGACGGCCCGCAGCCGGTCGTTTGACAATGGGCGGGCGCACGATGAAAGTTTTAGCAAAATCGGGCCTTAAAAAGCGGAGAACGCCTTATGACGGATGCTAAAACAAAACGCGGCCTTCAAGTCTTCTCTGAATTGATGGGCGCGAAGGCGGCGGCTGAGTTTGAGAAGGGTCTTGAAAACACCGGCTTTGGTTCAGCAATCACAAAATTGGCTGCTGAATATTGCTTCGCAGATGTCTGGGGACGCGATACCGGTCTTGAACGCGCTGAACGCAGCTTGGTCATCCTCTCAGTATTGTTAGCCCAGCGCCAAACTGCTGAGTTTAAAAATCATGTTCGCATCGGCCTTAACAATGGTCTGAAACCAAAGCAGATTGAAGAAGTGCTCATTCAGGCGCTTCCCTATGTCGGTTTTCCCGCAATAGCATCCGCAATGACAGCGACCATCGAAGTTTTCCGGGAAAAAGGAATCAATCCTGATTTGAAAACTTCGGAAGAACGCGGCTTACTTTGACGTCCGTGTCCTAAAGCATCACGTAGCCAGGAACCTGGAGTTGGATCGGACCCTGTGACTAATTTCAGAACTGCTCATCAGACCTTGCTTGATCTAGCCGCCACCCAAGCAGCGTTGGACGATTTTGGACCGGAAAACTTTCGCGAGGGCTATGAGCGCCTTCTCGATAGCCTGGACGATGCGAGACTGTCGGACAATGGCGCCATCGCTGCGAGAGAGAGCATAATCCGAGCCCTGATTTCACGTCTTCGCGCCATTGACGGTTTCAAAAAACATGACGCCGCAATGAAGACGCCCATTATCCGGCCTCTTATTGTTACCGGCATCGTTCGCTCGGGCACAACCGCGCTTCACAAATTGCTATCTATGGATGAACAGTTTCAAGGCACGGAACATTGGATTACCGCCGCTCCGCAGCCGCGGCCAGCTCGGCGTGACTGGCCTAAAAATCTAGACTTTCAACGCGCCAGTGCGCAGCTTGACGCTATGATCGAGATCGCGCCTGAGATGCTCGAAGATCACGGCATGTCTGTCGACGGCGTCGAAGAGTCGTTGAATATCCTGGCTCATACCTTTTGTTCGAATATGTACCCTTCACAGTTCGACATCCCTGAATACGACAAGTGGTACAGAGCCGAAGACGACACGTTTAGTTATGAATATCTTGCGGATGTGCTAAGAATTATCGGCGCCAACGAAGCTGAAAAGACCTGGCTTCTAAAAAACCCCACGGACACGTTTTCACTTCAGCAAGTTATAAATGTGTTTCCGGATGCGCTGGTGATCCAAACGCATCGCGACCCGTTACAATCCATCCCCTCCATCGTGAATCTTCTCGCCGGAGCGAAGCGCATCTTTCAGGGCGAAAACGCAGATTTAAAACGCACATTTGAACGAGAGCAGGAATTTTGGGCCGAAGCCATGGCTCAAGCTGATTTGACAAAGGCGACGCTCAGCGATGAACGGTTTATGGACATTCGTTTTGACGATTTCGTTCAAGATCAACTGGGCGTTGTCGCCAGCATTTATGATCATTTTGACTTGACGCTGACGAACAAAACAGAAAACGCGATGGGCGATTGGCTCAAAGCGAATCCGAGAAAATCGAAAACCATGCAGCGTTTTACACCTGAGGATTACGGTTGTGAGACAGCCGCACTCTTGGAGGAGTATACTGACTATCGCACGCGTTATGGCTTTATTTAGCAGCCCGCGCTTTTATCTTCCAAATGGACTGCCCGGCACGCCGGCGAACATTTGCCGCCCACCTTCATCCAGCCTGATATATTCAAGATAATGACCAAGCTCAGCGGTCGTGTCCGCATAGAGATAGTCAAGAGCGCCGGGCATTTCACCTTCCAAGGGAAACCCCACTTTACGGTTTGAGTACGCTGATTTGATTTCAGCGAGCTCTGCCTTCGTATCGACGAGCATTCCGTAATGGTGATGACGCAAGGCAAGTCCGTTCATGCCTTTGATCCAAGTTGAATAGAAATCAGCCACCCCGCCGACCGGTTGCAGCAACTCAATCATCATATCGCCAGCATAAGCGAGTGCGATATCAGTTGTCGCGCCAGGGAGATCTCGCATGAACAAGAACTCACCGGCGCCGTAACTGTCGCGAAAAACCGCCGCAGCTGCATCAAGATCGCTCGTTACGTAGGCAAGTTGAAATACGTTCTTCATTAATGGCGTAGCGGTCATCGTCGACTCCCAATTTGACAAGCGTTGTGAATTCAACCTCACCATGATCGCGCCTACTCAAAAATATGGCTCAACTCATTCGATCCCGCACTATGATGCGCAGCGATAAATCCGAACGTAAAAGACGCGCCAATACTCGCGCCTGCTGCCGGATAGCAACGGCCGAAGACCGAGGCTGTAGAATTGCCAACAGCATAAAGACCGGGAATGACTGAACCATCCTCCTTAAGAACCCGCGCATATTCATCGGCGACCACGCCACCCGCGGTGCCGACGTCGCCAGGATACATGGCGACGGCGTAAAACGGACCTTCCTCAATGGCGCCGAGACTTGGATTGGGCCTAACAGTAGGATCGCCGTGAGAGCGGTCAAATACACGTCCGCCGCGATTGAAATCTTCATCCACACCAGTTTTGCAAAAGCCGTTGAACCGCTCGACTTCTGCATTCAATCCGGCGGGGTCAATCCCGCAAATGGCCGCCAGTCCCTCAAGTGTGTCCGCTTTCTTCATGTAGCCGGTCTCGAGCCACGACTTGGGCGTTGTCCCGGGAGCAGCGTTGCCCCATGGGTAACGTTCGCGATTGCGCTTCTCGAATATCGTCCAGCACGGGAACGCCTTACCCGTCTCCCGCTGACGGGCGTAAATCCGCTCCCCGATTTCCATATAAGCGCCAGCCTCGTCAGCAACGCGACGGCCGTCTTGATCGACCATAATCGAATGGGGCAAGCTAAGATCAAGGTGATGCATAAATGGCCGCACGGTTCCGTCCGGGCCAACGACGCCTTCTGGCCAGCTGCCGTCCACATTCCGTGATGTGACAACCCACCATGCCGTATCCAGGCAATCCGTCGCGGCGCCGAGCTCCATCATTTCCAATATAACTTCACCCGTGTCGCCGGGATTGGCGCTGGTCCATTCGTCGGTTGTAGGTCCATCCGTTACTTTTTCGCGGAAAGCCTTGTTATGCGAATAACCGCCGACATTCACGATGACGCCATTGCGCGCGCGGACGTCGACCCGTTGACCGTTCTGCTCAACGACAACGCCGGCCACGCGCCCGTCTTCGACGATGAAACTTCTTACCGGCGTATTTCGCTGAATCTCGAGATTTTCACGCAACGCGATTTGCAGCATGCGCCCCTGAATAGCGGAGCCATTGGTGACGGTGTGGTGGCCCGTTATTTTGTCCTTGGCCATTAAGCCTGCGAATTTCATCGCCTTCAATTTTCCGGCAAAGGTTCGCTTCATCTGAAACAGGGTCGGAAACTCGTCTGCCCCCATGGGCAGCGCCGCCATTGGCGGATACATGGCGAGATGATCTTTCCATTCGCCCAGTTCGTGCCGGTTGAAAGGCTTGGCGAGCAAGGAGCGGCCCTCGGGCAAGCCGCCCGGCGCATCATCGTAATAATCCGGCCAGTCATCCGTCGGACGGCGAACCTTTAGACCCTTACCAACTAGATAGTCGATCATCTTCGGTGCAGCTTTTAGAAACGCGTCGCGCCGCTCTGGAGTCACGCCCGGGCCTTTATAGGTGACGACGCTATCGAAATATTGGCGCGCTTTTTCGTAGCTATCATCAATGCCAGCATCTTTCAGCAGGCTGTTGTTGGGGATCCACCAAACTCCTCCTGAAAAACTGGTTGAGCCGCCAACGGCGTCCAGCTTTTCGAGGATTACGGCGCTTTTGCCCAGATCTTTTGCAACAAGCGCCGCCGCCATCGATCCCCCACCGGACCCGACAATGACCAGATCATACTCAGGCTTAAGTGGCGGGTTGGATGGCGTCATAGAGTTCCTCCAATAATGCTAAACGGCTCTTCTCATTGACCGCCTTGTTGGCTGACGCTGCACGGGCTCTATAGGCATCGCAATAAGCTTCGACGCTCAATCGCCCATGCGATACGATATGCCATCAAACGCGCCTGCGCGGAGGTGAATTATGGCCAGACAAGATCCAGGCGCAGGACCCCATTCACCTGGCCCGTTTCAAAGTGCGGCTTTGTTCCTGGCTTAATATGGAAATCAGGGATGCGGCTGAGCCACTCCTGCAGAAACACCCGCAACTCGCGGCGGGCGAGAGTCGCACCAGGGCACGCATGGGCGCCATTGCCGAATGCAGCATGGACCGGCTTTTCGCGTTCAAAATTCACTTCGAATGGATTTTCATTGACACGATCATCCATGCCCGCCAACAGATTCGGAGGCAGGATTCGATCACCCTTTTTAAGTTCAACCCCTTTATAGGTGAGATCTTTGGTCAGCACTCGAGCGGTGTTTGCAATGCCGTGACGCCGAATCAATTCTTCAATCGCGGATTTCAGAAACTTCTCATCGTCAAGACGTTCAACAAGTTGCCGGCGGTGATCGTCATGCGTGGCGAGAAAGGCCCCGACGAACCCTATCATCCCTGCAACCGTATCGAGCCCCCCGAAGAGCACTAGGATCGCGTACCGTAAAGCTTCGTCTAGTGAAATGCGCTCGCCGCCAAGGTCGACATTGACCAGCTTGCTCAACAAATCGTCTTTCGGATTCTCCCGACGCTCCATTACATACTTCATGAGGTAAGCACCCATTTCCTGATGGGCTTCAACGCGCTGAGCTATCTCCCGTGCGCGGACCGATTTCTCTGCGATCGGTAGAAGAAAGTCTTTATCCTCAACGGGCAAATCGACGAGTTTGAGGAAAACGTGTATCGGCAAGACCTTGGCGAAATCTTCAATAAACTCACATTCCCCTTTTGGCGCCAGGGCTTCGATCGCATCTATGGCGACCTGACGGACGTCTTCCTCGAGCTCACCGACGACGCCAGGGGTCAGGGCCTGCATTAACGGCCGGCGATACCGCGCGTGTTCCGGCGGGTCTATTTCCAATGGTATTTGTCGGGGGGCGCCTTCCGGCATGGGCGGCAAAGTCACCGACCGGTTTGAAAACGTATCTGTATCGCGTTGCATCGCAATAATATCCTCGGCGCGCGTTGCAACCCAATGACCGCCGTTCCGCGGCGTCCAGAAAATGTCAGGGCTGGACTGTTGAAACGCTGCATATGCAGCCTGAACATCCTTGTCAGAACCTGGAAGGTTCAGAAAATCAAAATCAACGACTAAATTTTGTGGAACATGATCGGGGCGCGACGCTTGCGGATAGCCTGATGGTTGCGACATTTTCTAAACTCTCCTCAATCTCCGAAACGGACGTAAAGATGCTTCGGCACACGCATCATAACACCTTTGATTTCTGGCTGTGGCTTATCCGGATCAAGGCGTAGATTCTTCAAATTGTCGATGATCGCATAAAGAGCGCGCGTCATCTCGACCCGAGCCAAGTGCTGTCCGACGCAGATATGCGGCCCACGGGCGAATGAAAAATGCGGCTTGCGCGGTCTGAAGATGTCAAACTTATCTGGGTTTTCAAAAACCTCCGGATCGCGGTTCGCCGCGCCGGCAAGAACATCCAGAACTGACCCCGCTGGAATGAAGACGCCGCCCAGTTCGACATCGACCTTCGCCGTGCGCGTTTGATCGAGTACCGGCCCATCCCACCGCAAAGCCTCTTCAATCGCTTGCGGAATGAGGTCGCGATTTTCACGAATGGCGTCAAACTGATCGGGATTGAGCAGTAACTGTGAGAGCAGGATGCTGGTGCCCCGATACGTCGTATCGCCGGCGGCATTCATCAGCTGACGGAAGAAAGACACCAAAACAAGCTCAGGAAGATATTCTCCGTCGGCTTCCGTCGTTGCCAGCAACGTCACCAGGTCATCGCCAGGATTTTTACGCCGTTCCTCGATCAATTCCTTGAAATAAGCGCCTAGCTTTTCGCCAGCCTCTTGCGCCTTGTCAAAATGCATATAGTCGGTCTGCCCGAGAGCAAGTCGTTGAAACGTCTTGATATGCTCTTCCGGCAAATTGAGCTGCGGGTAGATAACCTCAAACGGATAAAGCAGTGTGAATTCTTCAATAAGGTCCGCTTCGCCTCGAGGCAAAAATTTCGCCATCAATTTCTCGACAACCGGATCGACAATGGACTCGCCCCACGGTTTGACATTTTGCGGCAGGAATATTTTCTGAAAGATCTTTCGATAGGCGCCATGTTGCGGCGGATCCATCGTGCTGATGCTGCCCATGCCGAAGGTGGCGCCGAGATTCTTTTTATACGCAGCATTTGAAAAACGCGTCGTATCCGTTAGCACCTCGTGAATTTCCTTAGCGCCCAAAATCATGAATTGCTTTTGCCCGTCAGCGTGGAGAGACGGCATCCCGAACAAAGCCGTATAGGATCCTTCCTGAACTGGCCCCTTTGCGCGCAATTCGTGTAGCACGGGATATGGATCAAGCACTTCGCCAAAGTTCGCGGCGTCAGCTTCGAACGGATCATATGTAGGATCGTCAAATTCCTGAATCTGAACGCCAGCCATCGATCCTCCATTTATTTTATGTAGTATTTACTACACACATTATGACAGGACAATTTTTACGTCAATCCAGCCCGTGCGACATCAGCCCGCTTCCGATCATGTTTTCGAGCGCCTTAATCATGGCCTTTTTTGAAGGAGCGCCATCCGGAAACAGCCAGTCCCGCATGAGTACCGCCGCTGCGATCATGCCAAAACCGAGCCGTACGCCGATTTCCGGGTCAAATTCAGGTCTCCGTCCGGTTTTCGCATAATCAAGGTTCATTTGCCTTAGCGCCTGATCGAAAAAGAAAGCGAGACCGGTAAGCGGGGCAGCTCCAGATTGATCGCCGTTGTGATCAATTCCTGATGATTGCGCTGACATCAATGCGCTGAACAGGAGACGGTTTTGATCGAATAACTCGTAAACGTCGCTATACATGCTGTGCACGCTTTGCACACGCGCTTGAGGATCGGGACTATTCCCGTATGACTGTATGAACTCCCGCATCAACTCATTGAACGGCGCGGAAACGACATCGTCAAAAAGCCCCTCTTTTGTGCCGTAATATCGAAATAAAAGCGTCTCACTGACATCCGCGACGCGGGCGATCTCGCGGGTTGTCGTCGCCGCGTAGCCACGCTCTGCGAACAATTGCTGCGCGGCTTCACGAATGTTTACAACGATATCGTCTTTTGACCGGCGTTTTCTTTTAATCGCAACGGACTTGACCTTCTTTGCGCGAGGCCTATTGCTCATCTTTCGACCTTGATTTATCAGCGCTATCGCCCCTCTTTGATCAGCCTTGCCGCCCGCATGGCGCACGCCATGATCGGCGCATTGGTATTCGCCGAAACCATGGCTGGCATAATTGACCCATCGACCACGCGTAGCCCCTCCACGCCTTTGACTTTCAAATCCGGGGCGAGCGCCGCATCATTGAAATCGCCCATGCGGCAAGTGCCACAAGCGTGATATCCAGCTTGACCGCTGGTTTTATACGCCTCGATGATTTCATCATCGGTTTGCAGTGACCGGCTGGGCTCGCGCTCCTCAACAACCATGGGCGCTATTGCCGGTTGTTCCATCCATTTGCGAATGTAGCGGTGCATCGCGATGGTGATCCTCTGATCATATGGATCGGTAAGATAGGCCGCATGAATTTTCGCCGGCTGCATCGGATCAGCGGATTGTATCTTGACTGTGCCCTCGCTTCGCGACCGGAGCGGATATCCAAACAATACGATGCTATGGACAGTGTCGGGAACAAGTTCGCCTTTCTCGTTTGGATTTGCGACCGCCGGTGACAAAAGAATTTCTATATCGGGCGTCTCCGACTCCTCCAGAACCCGCGCGAAAGCGCCAACCGAGCCATAGCCGGCAGCCATGACACCCTTACCCGTCAGGTAGTATTTCAGGACATTGCCGATAAGGCGCGGACCAGAAAGCTCCAAATTATGACTATAGGGAACGTTTATTTCGTAAGGCATCATGAACAGTCGATGCTCAAACATGTGCATCCCGACGCCGGGGCTGTCATAAACCACGTTCACGCCGATTGAAGTGAGATGATCTGCATCGCCAACGCCAGAGCGTTGGAGAATTTGCGGCGTCATCAGAGCGCCAGCGGAAATGATCACTTCACCATTCGTGCGATAATCGCGCCTTTCGCCATCAACAATTGTTGTAACCCCTTTGGCGACCGTTCCTTCAAATAAAATACGGTCGACAAGAACGCCTGTTTCAACTTTCAAATTTGACCGCTTGCGCGCACGCTTGAGGAAAGTTTGCGCCGCACTCTGCCGTTTGCCGTTCCAAATCGTCCTTGGCGCGTAGCCGACACCTTCTTGTCCTGGCTGATTAAGATCTTCAACGCGCGGCAGACCAAGCTGCTCGCCGGCCTTAATAAAGCCTTCAGTAAAGGGGTTCCGGTCACGATCAACCGTCACGCCCAATGGGCCGGTTGCGCCGCGCACGCCGTCATCCCCGAGTTCATGATGCTCCATTGCCCGGAACGCAGGCTCCATCTCGCGCCAGCCCCAGCCTCTAGCGCCGAGTGTTTCCCAATTGTCGTAGTCCTGCGGCTGACCACGGAAATACATCATGCCGTTTATAGATGATGATCCACCCAACATTTTTCCGCGCAGCCAGGTTTCCGATGGAATGTCGTTATGCGCTTCCGTCTGAAAATACCAAGCGTGATTGGGATCCGTATAGAGCTTGCCAACTCCGCGCGGCATATGAATGAATGGACTTTTATCTTCCGGTCCTGCCTCAAGGAGCAATACGCTATTGGATGGTTTTTCCGACAGCTGATCGGCGAGCACACAACCAGCTGAGCCGGCGCCGACAATGATATAATCCCAGTCGCTCACATTCCCTCCCGGCGTCAGCTCTGAACAAATTATGCTGTTATTCTCAATACCTTAAGCATTGTCGATCGTGTAGTGAATACTACATAAAATATGGCGTATGCAAGTTGGGATTTCGCCGGAAGGACGCATGGTTGAGCGCCGGGAGCGACGTCTCGTCACAGTCTTGCGCGCCCATGAACCACACGGCTCGCCAATCTATACGCAACCTGTTTAGCGGATCATGGGTTTGTCCCGCAACGCAACGTAGTTGCGCGTTCGCCGTTTCGCACAGCGAGGAGGTGCATGCCGGGAACAGTATAACTCGCGAAGTCCGCAAAATTTTCGCGCACGCTGCGATCGCGAACCCGGATATAAGTGTTTTTATCGACGCTTAGAGTCAGCCTCCCAATTTCCGGATCGTCCGCATCGAGCGTGATGCTGTTTGGCGTCACCGAAACCACCCTTCCGGAAAACGCGGCCGGATTAGCCGCTGACTGAATGCGCGTGTCGAGCGTCACCCTTAACTGGCCCGATGTATTCGGCATGGCTGCATGAGGCGTATAAGGATGAACAATCAGAACATCACCCGCTTCATAGTCCGCCGTCGCCCAGCTATCAGGATCCACAAATCCTTCGGGAATCGGGAACGGCGCCGCTTTGCCGCCATTGTGAAAATAGCCACGCTTATGTTCGCCAACAGCCAGCATAAGCCCTCCAACATTTCGCGGACAATCAACAAGCACCGTCCAAACGGGGCGGTAATCCTCAATGCCGGGGCTGTAAAAGCCATCCTGATGCACGGGCGTGACGGGACCACCTGGGGGATAGATGCGGTATTGCACGATGGGCACCATGCTAGCATTCTCACCCATGATTTTGCCGAGAAACGCCTGATTGGACGGGTCCTCAACAAGGCGCTTTGAAATGCCCGAAAATTCCGGTCCTTCTTCGGAGAAATTTTCTAGTGGCTTACCTGTCCATTGGGCGGTCGCATCGCCCGGCTTGACGATGCCAAACTTGTCCGCAGCGATCGCCAGCATTTCGTCGCGCGCTCGCGCAATCGACGCCGGGCTAAATGCATGGCGGAAAAACAGATAGCCATTGTCTTCATAAAACCGGTTCAGAGCTTCCCGGTCGTCCAGAAGGTCATTGCATATGCGCAATTCCCGCCGGGGCGTGATCGCAAGACTGTCCATGTCTTTTGCGTCAGGTAGGTCTATTGCGAGCATGCTCATTGTGGAATTCCTTGTCATGGCGTTCGCGGTGCGCCTTTAAGTGTCGCCCACCCCGCCGACCGCTGGTTGACCGAAATCAACGTCGGCCCGAGATCATCCAAGTCATCGTATATGCGCTACCCGCCGGGGCGGTCGCTGGATTTTGATCCTGATCAAGCCCCTAAAGCGCTGATCATCATCAAGTTCATAGAAACACTTGCCTGAAGGCGTCTCGCGCGCAGTCAAAAAAAACGGGAGAGGTTTCGCCAGCGCACTTAATCCCTGTCCTTTACGTAAAGTTGGATGTGATCATGGACGAGGCGGCGGGAGAGGTAGGATCAATGAAGGCCCCTTCTAAACAGCATCTTATCGATCCCGAAATCTGCACTGGCTGTTTTTCATGCCTCGCCGTCTGTCCTGAAAGCGCAATCGTCGAAGAGAACAGGCAGCTCGCCATCGATCCCGACCTCTGCCGCGGCTGTGAGGCGTGCCTTGATGAGTGCCCCTCCGGCGCGATCCACAACTGGCGCGATGTTTCGGGCAGAAGTTTTTTCACCCTTGAAGAACAGTTTTCATGGGATCGCCTTCCCTGAAGCACAATAAGAAAGGAAGTGAGGAGCCATGACCTCATCCAAATCGAAAACGCTCAATCCCGCGATCGTGCGCGACGATTTTGTGCCTGCTGAGGATTACACATCGCGCGACTTTCTTGAAAAAGAAAAGCAAAAACTCTGGACAAAAGTGTGGCAGGTCGCCTGCCGCGAGGAGGAGCTGAAATCCGTCGGGGATTTCGTCACCTATAACATCCATGACGAAAGCTTTGTTGTGGTGCGCACAGCCGAAGACCGCATTCAGGCGTTTTACAATGTCTGCATGCACCGGGGTCGTCGCCTTACCGCAGGCTGCGGGCGCACCAGGGTATTTCACTGCAACTATCATGGTTGGCGCTGGAACCTTGATGGCAGTCTAAACCGGATTTTGGACCGCGATGACTGGAAGGGATGCCCCAGCGTCAGCGATGAAGACTTCTCCCTGAGAGAAGTGAAAACAGGCACATGGGGCGGCTTTGTCTATATAAATCCCGATCCCGACGCTGAACCCCTTGCCGACTATCTAGCGCCCATGCCGGATTTCATTGACCCTTTTGAGTTCGAGAAACTGCGTTACCGCTGGTATGTTTCCGTCAAGCTGCCATGCAACTGGAAGGTGGCTCTGGAAGCGTTCAACGAGGGATACCACGTCGCGGCGACCCATCCACAGCTTTTGGAGAACGCCGGCGACGATGTCACCCGCAGCTTCATCTATGGAAAGCATGGCATGTTCGCCTATCCCACCGCGACGCGTCCCTGGGGGGCGCCAAGCCCGCGCACGGGCAAGCCCTTGCCAGAGGATCTGCGGCCTGGACTTGTCAACTTTTTTGACGAAATGAACCACACTCTGCGCGCCATCTATACAGAACGGGATACCGAAGCCGTACGGCGTCTGATGACGGAAACGGAACCCTCGGCGGACATCAATACATTAATGGAGCCCATGGTCGGGTTCCAGCGCGAAGCCGCCGAAGCGTCGGGCGCGGGCTGGCCAGAAGTCACCATGGAGCAATTCGGCAAAGCCGGGGTCAACTGGCACGTGTTCCCGAACCAGATCTTTTTGATGTATTTCGATGGCGCGCTTTGTTATCGCGCGCGGCCCAATGGCGACGACCCCGACAGCTGCATCTACGATATATGGTCATTGGTTCGCTATGCGCCGGGCGCCGAGCCGCGCCTTGAGCGCCAGAATTTTTACGGTGATGACGACTGGAAAAATTTCGGCGCTATTTCCATCATCCTGCAACAGGATTTCGACAATATGGAGCAGGTCCAGAAAGGCATGAAAAGCGCCGCCTTCAACGCCGCGCGCACGAGCCCATTGCAGGAGACTTCCGTGTCGAACCTGCATCGCTGGGTCCGCCATTATGCGATGGAAGAGGACCGTTCTGAAACTGGACGCAAGGGAACCGCCGCTGGCGGCTTGCCCCAGTAATCCACGCGTTCCGGCTATAAATCGTCAATGCGGCGCCTCCCAGACGCCCGCAATCGTCAGTATGATTTTGCCCCCTTAAGACTGGCCTTGCTAAGAGGCGGCGATTAGGCTTGCCCATAACCCTTCCTCGCCTATAGCGCATCAGGGAGACCCTTAGCATTCACAGAATTGGATCTGTTACATGAAAGACTATCGCGGCAAGTGGCTCTATGAACCTGAGACGGTGCTTTTTGAGGTTGACGGCGCGGTTGCGACGGTGACGTTGAACAGACCCGACCGGCGAAACGCGCTCAACGGTCAAATGCTGTCGGAAATGCATGATGCGATGCTGGAAGCCGACGATCGACAGGACGTCAATGTGATCGTCCTGCAAGGCGCAGGTAAGGATTTCTGCTCCGGGTACGATCTCAACCTCGCATACGAGGGGCGCGGCGAGAAAACCGAGCTTGGCGATTTTAAATACCGGGAAGCAGGAAAACGCTTTGACGATGATTGCTGGTCAATGGAGCGGACCCAGAAATGGAGTCTGGTGATGCCAGAAATCCACAAGCCGGTCATCGCCAAGGTGCACGGCAATTGCCTTGCCGGCGGCACTGATCTCGCGCTCGCCTGTGACCTTGTTATCGCCGCAGACGACGCAAAAATCGGATTCCCAGCAACCCGCGCAAACGGCACACCGCCAGCGCATATGTGGACTTACCATGTGGGGCCACAATGGGCGAAGCGCATGCTTTTCACTGGCGACAAGATTTTGGGCGGTGATGCGGTGAAAATCGGTCTTGTGCTAGAATCGTGGCCTGCCGAAAAACTGGACGAAGCCGTAAATGACATGGCCCGTCGCGTGGGCGCCGTCGATTCGGAATTGCTCGCGGCGCACAAGCGCGTTGTAAATATGGCCCTCGAGCAGATGGGCGCCGACAGGATGCAGCGCATTGCCGCCGAGCTTGACGCCCGCGCGCATCTTTCAACCGGGCCACGCCGCATGCGCTTTAAATCAGACATGAAAGATCACGGGCTCAAAGAAGCGCTTAAAAACCGCGATGAACCTTTTGGCGATGGCTTTGTGAAATTTCGTGACGACTGATTGATCCGAAGCAAGATGGAACAAACGGCGGCGCAGAGCGCCGCCATTTTTCTATCCAAAGCCATCATGCGGAAGTGAGGTTAGTACGCCGCCGAATTACTCGTCCCCAAAATTCTGCGCTTGGTTTCTTCGGCTTCTCCGACAATACGCGCCATAAGCTCCGCAATTGTCGGCACGTCATGCACCATACCTACGGACATGCCCACCGCAGTGAAACCCTTGCTCGTATCATTGCTCGTCATGGTATGCGTATGGGCTTTCAACATTTGCGACATACGCATCATGCCTTCAATCTCGGCCGGTCCTCGCTTGAACGTATCGAGCGTCAGTTTCCACCAGGGAATGTTGAGCTCCTGCGAAATCTTGAAGGACTGCCCCAGCACATCAAAAACATTCAGGACTTTTGCGTTCATCATTTTCCGGGCGCCCGGGACATCCATCTGACGACAGGGGATGCCATCGAATTTGTCGGATATGACCGTCTCGGTGATGTCTAGCTCGACGGCCTTGTCTTTCCAGCCCTGCATCATGGGGCCTTCCTGCGTTGTCCAGAACCGCGTCCCCATCGAGACCGCGCTGGCGCCAAGGGCGAGCGCAGAAATAAGTCCGGCGCCTGTGGCGACCCCGCCCGCAGCGATCACGGGAATATTCAGCGTCTCAGCAAGCGCCGGGATAAGCGTGAAGGTTGTCGTTGGGCCGGCATGCCCCGCTGCTTCATTACCCGCGGCAATTACCGCTGCGCATCCATGTTTCTGTGCGCTCAGAGCCAGCTTTTTGGTCGTAACCGACGCGACAGCCTTTCCGCCATATTTCGCCGCCGCCTCGCATATCCAGTCGCCGCGGCCCATGGAATAGTTGATGAGCGACACCTGTTCTTCGAGGCAGACTTTCGCATTCTCAACGCCGTTGGGGAGCGCCAGTGGGCAATTGACCCCGAAGGGACCATCGGTCAGCGCGCGCACTTCGCGGATCATCTCGCGAGTTTTCTCCGGCGGCGAAGAACCGGCGCCAAGGACGCCCAATCCGCCTGCGTTGGTGACCGCTGCAACCATGTTCGGCAGCGCGACACGCCCCATGCCAGCATTTAAAATCGGATACTTAACACCGAACATTTCGGTTATAGCGGTGCGAATCATTTGGACCCCTCTTTGCAGGTCAGTTGTATTCAGGTTCTTCCCACCATGGGAAATAATCCGGCATGTCGGTCGACACCTTGCATGGGAAATCAGGCAAGCGCTTCTCAACAAATGACGCCACGCCTTCCTTCGCATCTGGCGACGCGCCGCGCGTGCAGATGCCACGGCTCTCGATCTTGTGCGCCTCCATAGGATGGTCCATGCCAAGGCTGCGCCAGGCCATCTGTCGCATCAAAGCGATTGAAACCGGCGCCGTGTTATCCGCAATTTCCTTCGCAATTTCTCGCGCGCGCGGCAGGAGGTTGTCGATCGCCGTGACTTCGCTGACGAGACCCACGTCCTTCAGCTCATCTGCGGACAGGATGCGACCGCTGAAGCTCAGCTCCAGTGCTTTCGCGACCCCGACAACGCGCGGCAGAAACCAGCTTGAACAACATTCAAAGACAATGCCGCGACGCGCATAGACGAATCCCAGCCGTCCCTTTTCACTCGCTATGCGAATGTCCATGGGCAATAACATCGATGCGCCAATCCCGACGCCTGCGCCATTAATTGCGCCAATAACCGGCTTTAGGCTGTTATAGATCCGCAAAGCGAGCTTGCCGCCGCCATCGCGAGCGGCGTCTGAGCTATAATTGAAGGTGCCGTCAGGATTTCGAGCCGACGTCGCATCGCGTCCTTCAATTTTTTTATCTTTGTTGAAAATGTCGGCGCCTTTTGAAAGGTCCGCGCCACCGCAAAAGCCCTTGCCTGCCCCCGTAACAATAACGGCTCTTACATTGTCGTCCTGATCGGACAGATCGAATGCCGAGATGACTTCATTCATCATCACCGGCCCCATGGCATTGAATTTGTCAGGGCGATTGAGCGTCAGCGTCGCAATGCCGTCCTCGACCTCGTACAGGATGTCGTTAAATTCCATTGCACTGCTCTCTTATTTACTGCTGAATTTCGGATCGCGTTTTTCGAGAAACGCTGCACGTTTTTCCTTTGCGTCCTCTGTCGACTGAGCCATGAAAACGCCGCGTGTTTCAAACTCCATCGCCTGTTCCAAACTGCCGGCGTTCATATTGTGCCAGAACGCCTGTTTGGTGACCCAAATGCCCATGGGAACATTGACGGCGATGTCTTTGGCGAGCTGGTCGATCTGCTCGCGCGAGATGCGGCGAATGTCTTCGCGCAGCTGGTTCTGGAGCCGTTGCACCACCGACGCGGTGATCACCGTGTGCGCAAACCCCGCGATCGCCAGCGCGGCGAGCAGGATCAGAATGGTTTGGGCGCGCAGAGACATGGTGTCGCGGAAGATCGGCGGCAGAGGGTCGGCCGGGCGCGCATCGCGGGGAACCGCCGCGGCCCGCTCGGCTCAGGCGTCGATAGATGCACGAGGCGGGCCATAGCAGGTCGAGCGAATTCAGCGCGGGTCGGGCGGGAAGCACTCCCACCGCTCCGCGCTGCGAGCGGACTACGCACGAGCCGACGTGGACGATAGCGCGGCGACCGCCTCGCGGAGCGCGCGCTCCTTCGTCTGCGTTTCGTGCCACTCGCTGGCCGGGTCCGAGTCGGCCACGATGCCGCCACCGACGTGGTATCGCCAGCAACCGCCCGCCGGTCGCGACAGCGTGCGGATCGCGACGTTCAGCTGAATCGAGCGACTGCCGATCCATCCGACCGCGCCCATCGACACGCCGCGCCGGGCCGGCTCGAGGCGGCGGATCACGTCCATCGCCATCAGCTTCGGCGCGCCGGTAATCGAGCCGCCAGGAAACAGCGCGCGCACCGCATCCCACGGCGACAGCCCGGCTCGCGGTTCGGCGGAAATCGTGCTCTCGAGGTGTACGAGATGCGGCAGGTCGAGCCGCCCGAACAACTCGTCGACGCGCACTGAGCCGGTCGCAGCGATGCGACCGAGGTCGTTACGTTCGAGGTCGACGATCATTAGGTGCTCGGCGCGGTCCTTCTCCGAAGCGAGGAGCGCGCCTCCCGCGTTCGCTCTGGCGGCGGCGCCCGGCTCGCCGACTCGTACCGTTCCCTTGATCGGGCGCGTCTCGAGTCGGCCATCGGGCCGCAGCCGCAGCAGCAGCTCGGGCGAGTGCGAGACGACCGCTCCGCCCGCCCCGTCGCTCACGAGCGCGGCGTGGGAGACGGGCGCATCGCGACCTAGCCGCAGGAACAGCTCGCGCGGGTCGATCTCATCGTCGAGGTCGACTCGCCGGACGAGATTCGCCTGATAGATCGTGCCGGCGAGGATCTGCGCGCGAATGCTCTCGACCGCTTGCTCGTAGCCCGTGCGGTCGAGGCGGTCGGATCGCGCACTCGCCGCGTCGAAGCCGAGCCCCACGATGAACTCGCCGTAAGCCTTGGCGTACCAGCCTTCGGCATCGGTGAGCGCGTTCATTTTCCGGGCCTCGTCCGATAGGTCACCCGGCGCCAGTTCCCGGACGCGGGAACCACGCATCAGCCACAGCTCAGGTAGCTCGTCGGCTTGCGATCCGACGAGTGGCTCGGGCCCTTCCGACAGCCAGCGGGCGGCCTCATAGCCGATCCAGCCGAACCAGCAATCTGGCGTCGGATCGGTACTCAGCCTGTCTTCGCCCTGCTCGATCGCACCCAGCCCACTCCAGTCGGCGAGTTGTTTCGCGCTCGCGTCCGCGATCTGCACCCGGCGCGCCGCCAGGTCGAACCTCGCGACCCAGCATCGGCCATCGAACCCCACCCGGCGATCCCAGGAGGCAGCCGAGAAAAACGGTGGCGTGACGCGAAGAGTGTTCATCGGAGTGGATTGGTGCGCCCGAGACGAGCGCCAGACCGGCCAACCCGCATTGCCTCTCTCCCGGGGCGTCGCGCGGCAAGGCTCCGGTTGACCCTTCCGGCGTTTGCGGCCCATCCTCTGGTATGATCGACTCGCTCGGTCACCGCGTGTCCCTCACCCTCCACGTTCGCCCATCATGACCCGACCCACACGCACGACCCAGCCATTTCCAGGCGCCTTTTCCACGCCCGCCAGATCGGCCCAGCATCGGATTCGGGCTGCGGCTTTGCGCCTGATCGTTGTTCTGACAGCCGCGGCGATCGTGGGGCTCACTTTTGCCACGCCTGGCTGGAGCGACCATCCGGCCGACAGCTCGAATCACCAGAGTGGCGGTGGGATGGACGTCCCCGACGACTCGAAGGACATCCCCGGTCACGCCGTGATCGACCCGAGCCTGTCACTGTCCGGCTCCGGGATCACCGTCGCGGGAACGGTGCCGCTGTCTGCGCTGACCGAGCTGCCGCCGCTTACTGGTAACGACATCTGGGGATTCACTTCGCAGACCGGACGCGAGTACGCGATCCTCGGAACGAGCCACTCGACTGCGTTCATCGAGGTCACGGACCCCGCGAATCCGGTCGTGCTCTATGAGCATCCCGGCTCCGTTTCCACGTGGCGCGACATGGAGACGTTTCAGCAGTTCGCCTACAGCGTGAACGAGAACAATTTCGTGTTCCGCGCGCCGGAGCAGGGCAGAAGCGGACCGAGCGCGCGCGCTGGTGGATCGGGCGTCGGGTCAGGCATCGGCCGCCACCCGGGCGACGGCGACGCCGGCGCTGGCTCGACCGGACTACAGGTGTTCGACCTGCGCCAGATCGACGACGGCATCGTCACCCACGTTCGCGACTACAAGGGGCATGATGCAAACATCCACTTTCACACCGCGCACAACGTCCGCGTGAACGAGGAGACGGCGCGGCTCTATGCGGTCGGCTCCAACAATGGACGCGGCGGCATCACGATCTTCGACCTGACCGAGCCGGGCGCGCCATTCTACGTCGGGCGTTGGAACGCGCGTTACGTTCACGACCTCTACGTGGAGGTTCGCGATACGGGGAAGTACGCCGGGCGCGAGTTGGGCTATGCCGCGTGCGGCGGACTTGGTCTCTGGATCGTGGACCTTACCGATCCCGTCGATCCGCCCGCCATCGGGTTTAGTAAGTACGAGGGCGTCGGATATTGCCACCATAGCTGGCTGGACGAAGAACGCCAGCTGCTCTACGTGAATGACGAGCTGGATGAGTTCTTCGGCACCGCTCCGACGACGCGCGGATTCGTGTTCGACGTGAGTGACCCCGAAAACCCATTCGTCATCAAGACCTTCACGAACGGCGCGGGAACAATCGACCACAACACCATGGCTCGCGACGGGTACCTCTTCTGCGCGAACTACACGTCCGGCCTACGTGTCTTCTCGATAGATGACACTGACAACATTTTCGAGGCGGGCTTTTTCGACACGCATCCGGAGAGCGACAACATCGCCTTCGACGGATTGTGGGGCGTC
>JAUHYK010000105.1 GCA_030426465.1 Alphaproteobacteria bacterium | reverse complement strand
AGATCGCCGTCACTGGAACAAGAACGGCCGTCATGATGGTTCCGAAGTAGAAAATCGAACGCCATCCAAACTCGCCCAACAAGAAAGATGCGACCGACCCGCCGATGATAGCGCCCAAGGGATACCCCGTCGCCATAATCGCCACCAACATCGCGCGGTTCTTGTTGTTTGAGTATTCTGCAGCGACAGCGTTAATTGCGGCCAGGACGCCACCGATACCGAACCCGGTGATTAATCTGTAAATTGACAACTCCTCAACGGTATTTGAGGTTGCTGCGAGAAACATGCCCACTGTCATCGTCAAAAGGCACAACAACAATGTTGGCCGCCTGCCTACCTTGTCAGCAACATTGCCCAGCACGACAGATCCCAGCGCCATACCGAACAGTTCGACTGACAGGACAAACCCCAGAGCTGCACGATCTATGCCCCACTCACGCGCAATTCCAGGAGCAGCAAAGCTAATCGACAAGACGTCGAAACCATCCAAAGCGTTAAGACATACGCAGATCGCGACGGCCAACACCTGAAACCTGCTCATTGGTTCTAACGCAACAATTGATCGCGGATCTTTAGACACGATTATACGCTCCCCAGATTTTTAGCTAGATATGCAGCCTTGTCATGCCGATGGCCGCGCCCGCTTTGTCATACTTTTTTCGTCACGGTTTCTGAAAACACTCGGCAAAACGTTTCCAGGCCTTCTTCTAAAATATTATCCGGGATCGTCAGCGCAGGCAGGAATCGGAAGACATTGCCGCGAATGCCGCAAGTAAGCACAATCAACCCTGCAGCATAGCAGTTAGTCAGGAGTTTCTTCGTGAGAACGGGGTCTGGTTCGTCAGCGGATCCATTAGAAACCACTTCCAAAGCAATCATAGCGCCGCGTTTAGCGCGGATATCGCCAATATAACCCGGAAATTCCTCTTTTAACTTATGTAGACGTTCATGAAAAATCTCGCCAATGACGTTAGCCCGCTCGACAAGATCTTCTGACGCTATGACATCAAGAACCGCAAGCGCCGCCGAACATCCAATGGGCGATCCGGCGTAAGTGCCGCCTAGCCGACCAGGCTCCGGCGCATCCATCACATTCGCTTTTCCCACGACGCCCGCAAGCGGAAATCCGCCCGCAACGCCCTTCGCAAAAGTCATTAGATCCGGTTCGACATCCGCATGCTCGCATGCGAACATCCTCCCTGTTCGACCAAATCCGGTTTGAATTTCGTCTGCTATCAGAACGATTTGATGATTATCACAAATCTTACGAAGAGCTTTCATGAATTCGTCCGGCGCCGGATAGAATCCTCCTTCGCCCTGAACCGGCTCCACAAGTATCGCCGCGCAATCGGATGGCTCGATGTCGGTTTTAAACAACATGTCAATCGCATGCAGCGCATGCTCTACGGATACGCCATGATATTCAATGGGAAACGGCGCACGATATATTTCACCGGCGAATGGTCCGAATTTATTCTTGTAGGGCGTCACTTTCCCCGTTAGCCCCATGGTAAGATTTGTGCGGCCGTGATACCCGCCGTCGAAAGCAATCACGCCACGCTTGTTTGTATAACTCCGCGCTATTTTCACCGCATTCTCAACCGCTTCCGCTCCGGTCGTTACAAACATCGTTTTCTTCGGGGATGCGCCTGGCGCGCAGTCATTAATCCGTTCCGCAAGTCTCACTGCGGATTCATAGGGCGTGACCATTACGCAAGTGTGGCTAAAACGATCAAGTTGAGCACTCACAGCGGCTTTGACTTTGGGATGCAGATGCCCAGTATTACAAACGGCAATGCCTGTTGCGAAGTCGATGTAACGCTTCCCTTCAACATCCCACATTTCGGAACCCGATGCCCGATCGACGTAAAGCGCCGCAACGGCTCCTTCGCCGCGCGCCATCGCGCTTTGCTTGCGAATATCCAATTCCGCATTATTCATAGATTTGACGTCCGACCTTGTGTTTGCACGCGTCATTTATCCAAACCCCCAAAACAAATATACTTTATCTCGGTATAGTCATCGAGGCCATGCGCCGACCCCTCCCGACCATGTCCCGAATGCTTGATGCCGCCAAACGGCGCCATTTCATTTGAGATTATTCCTTCATTCACACCAACCATGCCGTACTCTAGAGCCTCACTCACGCGCCAAGCACGGCCTATGTCGCGGGTATAGATATAGCTCGCCAAACCATACTCCGTATCATTCGCCATTGAGACGACCTCTTCCTCCAAAGAAAACTTCACGACCGTCGCGACTGGCCCGAAAATTTCCTGTTGCGTAATCCGCATCTCATTTGTGACATTCGTGAGAACTGTTGGCGACAAGAACGCTTCTCCGGCGGAGTGTAGCTCGCCGCCAATCTTCACTTCCGCGCCCCGTGAAACAGCGTCGTTTATCAACGAAAGCACGCCTTGCAACGCGCGCGCATGGATCAACGGCCCAATCTCGACATTTGCCGACCGGCCATCTCCGGTTTTCAGACGCTCGACCGCCTTTGAAAATTTCGCCACAAATGAGTTATATACGTGTTCTTGAACGTAGATTCGGTTCGCGCAAACACATGTTTGACCCGCATTACGGAATTTGCAGATGATCGCTCCTTTGACGGCTTCGTCTAAATCCGCATCATCGAAGACGATGAATGGAGCATTACCGCCAAGCTCCATAGAGGTGCGTTTTAGCGTTTCAGCGCACTGAGCGCTGAGCAATTTTCCCACTGCCGTCGATCCGGTAAAACTCAGTTTCCGAACGATATTACTACGGGTTAAAGCCAAGCCAATCTCATCAGTCTTCCCGCATAAAATGTTGATAACGCCAGCCGGAATGCCGACTTTTTCGGCGAGAGCCGCCAATGCAAAGGCCGACAAAGGCGTTTCGTTCGCAGGTTTACATATGACTGTGCACCCCGCGGCCAATGCTGGCGCAATTTTTCGCGCCAGCATTGCGTTGGGAAAATTCCACGGCGTAATACAGGCGACCACGCCGACGGGCTGACGTATAGTGATCGGTCTTTTATCCGCCGATGGCCCTGGGATCGTTTCTCCGTATGTTCGCTTGGCTTCTTCTGCGAACCATTCGATATAACTTGCGCCGTATGCGATTTCCCCTCGCGCTTCAGCTAAAGGCTTACCCTGCTCGGCAGTGAGAATTTGCGCAAGATCCTCTTGGTTGGCGAGGATCTCCGCATGCCAGGCTCTTAAATGAGCGCTTCTTTCTTTCGCAGTGGTTTTGCGCCAGGAGACGAAAGCCTCTTGCGCCGCAAGCACCGCCTGCTCCGCTTCGGCTGCACCACACTCAGCAACGGACGCAATCATCTGGCCGGTAGAGGGGTCAGTTACTGGAAACTGGCCAGCGCCGCCGATCCACTTTCCGCCGATGAGGGCCTGGGATTTCAACAGATCCGCGTTTGCTAAATTAAGCATGTTCAACTCTCGACAGTTCGACAATCGTAAAGGTCACCCAAAGCCAGACAGATTTTCTCATTTGCCCCTCGCGCGCAGACCGTCCAGCGCTTCGCGCACGGGAAGCTTGCGCAGGCGAAGCGATGAAGCCGCGTAAATGGCATTCACCAGCGCGGGCGCGCTCAATGTTGTTCCCAGTTCGCCAAGCCCTCCGGGCGCCTCATCGCCCTCAATCGTCGACACTGACACTTCTGGCGCCTCTGGCATGCGCAAGACATTGTAAGTGTCGTAGTTGCCTTGAACGATTTCCGCCTGTTCGATGTCAACGCCTTCCCCCAACGCGGCCGACAAGCCAAACAAGGCGCCGCCTTGAACCTGCGCCTCCACCCCGCGGGGATTGATAATGAGACCGCAATCAACCGCACAGAAGATCTTGTTTACGGACAAACCGGCGTCTTCCGATAAGGAGACGTCCATAATCATCGCCCCGTAGCTGCCGAAGGCGTGTTGCAGAGCTATGCCGCGTCCACGCCCCTTTTCCAAGGGCTCCCCCCAGCCGGCCATTTCGGCGACGCGATCGAGAAGCGCGATCATGCGCGGATCGGAGAGCAACTCGCGGCGGTAGGTCAGAGGATCGACGCCGGCCTTGTATGCAAGCTCGTCAATGAAACTTTCCAGAACGAACGTGCTGCGCAGGGGGCCAACACCGCGCCACCAGCTTGTCCGGACCGAACCCGTTTCTACGCGCCTGAACTCGACTCGGTGGTCATCCAGTTTGTAGAGAGGCTCGACCGCGCATTCCACCGCGTCGAAATCAACGCCCTTGAATTCAGGCCCCATAAGCCGCGCAAGGATTGAGGAACCAGCTATACGGTGCGTCCAAGCGACGGGGCGACCGTCTTCGTTCAACGCCGCCTCGATCCTGTCGGCATATGCTGGCCTGAAATAATCGCGATGAATGTCGTCCTGTCGCGACCAAGTCATTTTCACCGGGTATGGAACCTGCCGCGCGATGGCCGTCGCAGTGAGGATGCCGTCGATTTCAAGACGCCGCCCGAAGCCTCCGCCCATGGGATAATTATGAATTGTTACAGCCTCGGCAGGCAAACCGAGCATTTCAGCCGTGGCAAGCTGAGCATCGCCGACGACTTGCGTGCCGGACCAGATCTCGCACGCTTTCTCTTGCACATGGGCGATGCAGTTCATCGGCTCCAATGCGGCATGAGCAAGGAACGGCTGGCGATAGACCGCCGCGAACTTGTCGGCAGCTTTTTGCATCGACGCTTCATGTCCCTCGGTCGCCACGGCGACCGACCCCGGCTCATTTAAACCTGCCTCAAGATCATCGTATATGGTTTTTAGATTTAAAGCCTTGTTGTCGGGCTCGGTCCATTCAACCAGCAACGCGTCACGCGCCTGCATCGCAGTCCAAGTATCGTCCGCGATCACCGCCACTGCTTCCGGCAGGCCGATCACATCAACAACCCCGGCTAAAGCCCTCGCCGGCTTGTCATCATAAGATTTGACCGATCCGCCGATGTGGGGCGGGAAAGCGAGCGCCGCGTATTTCATGCCCGGCACACTCACATCTATTCCATAGATTGCCTTGCCGCTGATGCGCTCTTTGGCGTCAATACGGGATTGAGGAACGCCGATTACTTTGTAATCGGACTTTCGCTTCAACTGCGGCTTCTCCGGAGGCTGCCTTCCACTTGCGTTTTCGACAAGATCGCCAAATACAAACCGCTTGCGCCCATCCGCAGAATAGACGGCGCCGGCTTCAGTTCTACAAGCCGCCGGGTGGTCGCCCCAGCGTTCGGCGGCTTCCGCGACCAGCATAGCTCGCGCCGCAGCGGCGACTTCCCGAAGCTTGTCAAAATTGCTGCGGATCGACATTGAGCCGCCGGTGCTTTGCATGCCATAGACCTCGATGTTCGACGGCGCCTGTTCCATCGACACGGCGTCCATCGGATAATCGAGCTCCTCAGCCAGAATCATGGCGAGACTGGTGCTAATCCCCTGTCCCATTTCGGTTCCAGGCAAAAAGAAATACGCGCGCCCCTCTTTGGTCAGGCGAATATAGGCGTTGACATCGTAACGCTTCTGCAACTCCTTGGGGCTGAGCAACCTCTTGCCATCCGAAACATCCGATTCCGCGGAGCACGATACGATCAACAGACCGCCAAACGCGGCGCCGGCTTTAAGAACGGAACGGCGGGTCGTTGAATCTGAAAACGCCATTATTCGCCTCCCAGCTTGCGGGCCGCGCTCCGGATTGCCGCGCGTATACGTACATAAGTCGCGCAACGGCAAAGATTGCCCGACATCGCCGCGTCGATCACCTGGTCGTCGGGCGACGGCGTCGACGCGAGCAGCGAGGATGCGCTCATAAGTTGTCCGGATTGGCAGTATCCGCATTGTACGACATCTTCTTCGAGCCATGCTTCCTGCAGAGCGCGTCCTATCTCGCTGTTTTCGAGGTGCTCAACCGTTACAATACGCGCATCGCCCACCGATCCGACCGGAAGCTGGCACGACCGAACCGCCTGCCCATCGAAATGGACGGTGCAAGCCCCGCAAAGACCCGCGCCGCAACCAAATCGCGTCCCAACCTTGCCCAAGCGGTCCCTCAGAACCCATAACAAGGGCATGTCAGGATTACAGTCGACAGTGACAGTTTCCCCGTCGATATTCAGATCCATCTTGCTCATCATGTCCCTTACCTTTCGAGCGCCCAGCGGCGCGTGGGCCCTTATTGTGCCAGCCGCAGCCAGCTATTGAGCGTGGCCAGTGTCCGTGTTTGGCTTTGGCCGCGTCAACAGACTGACGACGACCGTGCAGACAACACCCGCCGCAAGACCCGGAATCATTTCATACAAGCCGTAGAAATCATCTTTGAACTTTACGAGCCACAGAACCGTGGCGAAAAAACCGCCAATCATGCCGGTTAAAGCGCCTTGCCAGGTCGTTCCCCGCCACCAAAGCATGCAAAGCACCGGCGGCGCAAAGGCGGCGCCCAGCCCAGCCCAGGCGAAAAGCACAAACTGAAAAATCAAGCCATCTTGACGCAATGCAATTAACGCTCCACCGATACCTACAAAAGCAGTAACCCAGACACCAAGGCGGCCGAGCCGCTTTGTATCTACATCCGGACGGAACATCTGATGATAAACGTCGCCGACAATAGCGGAAGACGCCAAATTCATCAGTGAGCTTACGGTAGACATAATCGCAGAGAGGACGGCAGCGACCAAGAGACCCGTCACGAATGGCGGAAATAAGCTGTCGCTCAGAAGCGGCATAATTGTTTCGGCGTCATCCAATCCAGGCGTCAAGGCCCTGCCCACAAGCCCCGTCGATACTGCACCGAAGCCCAGCGCAAAGATGACAATCACCGATATACGGCTCGCGCGCACAACTTCCTTCTCATCGTTAATTGCGATGTAGCGTACGAGAAGTTGCGGCACCCCGAGAAATGGAAGCCCAACCGCCAATGAACTGGCTACAGCGACAATAGCGGCGCTCATGCCTAGCGATGCCGGAAAAAGCTGTAACAACCCTTCGTTTGCATCCTTTAAAGACGAAACTACGGCGCTTACGCCCCCGGCCTCTACCAGCCCCATGACCGGGACCGCGAACACTGCAAACAACATCAACAACGCTTGTGCGGTATCGGTATAAGCGACGCCGCGGAATCCGCCAAAACTTGTATAGACAATCGTAACGAACCCGCCGGCAAGAACGCCTACTGCATATGGCCATCCCAGAAAGCTCTCGAAGGCTTTCCCCGTCGCCAGCATCTGCGCCGCCACGTAGACAAGCACCATGACTAAGATAATGACAACCGAACAAAGTCGCAAAAGGCGCATAGGATCGCCTAGCTTCGCCGCCAGGACGTCAGGTACGGTCACCGCATCAGCAATAGCGCCTTCTTGGCTGAGTCTCTTTGCAACCAACCGCCAACTCATCCATATCCCTAGCGTTTCTCCGACCACCACCCAATATGCGCTCGCGCCAGCAACATACGCCGTGCCGGAAAGGCCCAACAAAAGCCACGCACTTTCTCCCGTTGCATTCATTGAAAATGCGATAACCCAATAGGGCAAACGCTTTCCCGCGATGTAATATTCTTTCTTCGATGCGTCTCTCGGACGAGCGGCTATGCCGATGACCATCATTGCGCATAAATATGCACATACAACGCCGATTACGATAAGACTTTCGTTCATCAGTGTGCTTCTTTGCGGGTAGCTGACGGAAATGCAAACTCAATATTCTCTCTCACTCCGCCAGTCGGCCAGCGCTGTGTGATCGTTTTCCGCCTTGTGTAAAAACGCACACTGTCAGGCCCGTAAGCATACAGATCGCCGAACAGCGACTGTTTCCAGCCACCGAAACTGTGCACCGCCACCGGCACCGGCAGCGGCACATTAACGCCCACCATGCCGACTTTGATATTGTCCGTGAAAAAACGTGCGGCTTCCCCATCTCTTGTGAAAATGCAGGTGCCATTGCCGAACTCATGATCGTCAATAAGGGACATGGCTTCCTGCTGATGCTTTACTCGAACCACGCACAGGACAGGCCCGAAAATCTCCTCTTTATAAATGCGCATGCGTTTTGTAACGTTATCGAACAAGCACGCACCAAGAAAATTTCCATTTTCATATCCCCTTACCGTGAACCCTCGTCCGTCAACGACGAGATCCGCGCCTTCCTCAACACCAAGGTCTACATAGCCGCGAACCTTTTCAAAATGCTCTCGCGTCACCAGCGGACCCATGGAATTGGTGACATCCGATCCCGGTCCAATCTTCATCTCAGCAATTTTTGCTTTCAGTTTTTCGACGACCGCGTCGGCGATATCATCGCCGACACATATGGCGACCGAAATCGCCATACAGCGTTCACCGCAGGATCCGTATGCCGCGCCCATCAGCGCATTGACGGCGTTGTCGATATCCGCGTCCGGCATTATGATTGCATGGTTCTTCGCACCGCCAAGGGCCTGAATCCGCTTGCCGTTCTTTGTACCGACTTCATAGATGTATCGCGCGATCGGCGTGGAGCCAACGAAACTCACCGCCTGAACGTCACGATTGCCCAAAAGCGCGTCAACGGCGGCCTTGTCGCCGTTCACGACGTTGAAAACGCCGTCCGGCAGACCTGCTTCTTTCAATAAGGAAGCAAGTTTCATTGATGCGCTCGGATCTTTTTCAGAGGGTTTCAGTACGAACGTGTTGCCGCAGATTAGCGCCATAGGAAACATCCACATCGGAACCATCGCGGGAAAGTTAAAAGGCGTAATTCCTGCGACAACGCCCAACGGATGAAACTCTGACCAGCTATCGATCCTAGGACCTACGTCTTTCGCGTGCTCACCCTTTAAAAGTTCAGGCGCGCCGCAAGCATATTCCACCACCTCAATTCCGCGGGCAATTTCTCCCTTAGCGTCGTCTAACACCTTTCCGTGCTCGGATGTAATAAGCTCTGCGATTTCGTCTATGTCACGCTCCAGCAACTCGCGATAGCGAAACATAATCCGTGCGCGCTTCGCAGGCGCAGTGGCGCGCCAGGCGGGAAATGCTTCTGCAGCAGCATTAACAGCCGCATCGACAACAGCCCCACTCGCCAGCCCCACCGATCTCGTTGCCTCTCCAGTAGCGGGGTTAGTAACACTCGCACGCCTTTCGCTTGCATCCCAAAACGCGCCGTTTATAAAATGTCCGATACTCGTTTCACTCACTCCAGGTCACCTCATATCATTGGTATCAATCGATCCGGTCGAGCACGCGCCGCACCGCCTCAAAGGTTGCGTAGATGTCATCCGGTTTTGAGTTCAGGAAGGGGGCGAACTGAAGCGTGTCCGCTCCGTTGCGTACTACTAAGTCCTCATCCCAAAATGCGCATTTGTGCGCCGCAAGCCCTCGCAATCCGGGGCCTGCTTGTTGCGGCGCCAACTCAATGGCGCCCATTAACCCAATATTTCGAATGTCGATCACGCTGCGATGGCCTGAAAGACTATGGATTGCCTCTTCGAAAATCGGCTCCAAGACTCGCGCTTGCTCAAACACACCCTCTTCGTCGTAGACTTTTAGCGTAGCAAGCCCCGCCGCCGCGGCCAGCGGATGACCTGAATATGTGTACCCATGAAAGAATTCGACGTTCTCTCCTCTGCCGCTAACTATCTGATCGTAAATCTCGTCCCGCACCAGCACGCCCCCCATGGGAACCGCGCCATTTGTCACGCCCTTGGCTATGGTGATCATGTCCGGCGTAACGCCGAACCGCTCAGAAGCGAAAGCGGCGCCAACGCGCCCAAACGCGGTTATAACCTCGTCAAAAATCAGCAGGATTCCATGTCGCGTGCAGAGCTCGCGAAGCCGGCGAAGATACCCTTCGGGCGGCGGCAGCACACCAGTCGACCCGGCAACTGGCTCGACGATTACGGCCGCAATGTTACTCGCATCATGCAGTGCGCAAAAGCGCTCCAGATCATCAGCAAAATGCGCCCCATGCTTGGGCATCCCTTTTGAAAAAGCATTCCGCTCAAGATCATAGGTATGCGGAAGATGGTCAACGCCAGGCAGAAGACTAGCGCTGAATATTTTCCGATTAGCGGTAATGCCGCCGACCGACATCCCGCCGAAATTGACGCCATGATAACCGCGTTCCCGCCCAACAAAACGCGTACGAGCGACTTCATCGTTGGCGCGATGATAAGCGAGCGCGATTTTCAACGCTGTATCCGCGGCCTCAGAACCGGAGTTCACGAAGAAGGCATGGCCCAAACCTTCGGGGGCAATCTCTTTCAGACGCGCCGCCAGCTCAAATATCCTAGGATGGCCCATTTGAAACGCCATCGCATAATCCAACTCGGCAGCCTGATGTTGCACCGCCTCGACAATTTTCGGGTGACAATGGCCAATTCCGTTAGTCCACAGTCCGGAAAAGCTGTCATAAATGCGGCGGCGGTCTTCGGACCAATAATAGTGACCTTCGGCGCGCGTCAGAATCCGAGGTCTACGTTTGTAGTCTTGGTTGCCTGTAAACGGCATCCAATAGGATTCTAAAATCGCGTTGCTCATAATTTCCGTATCAGTACCGATGACCCTGGAACGCTAACTTCCCTTCAGAGTGCGTGGCAACGCGTTTTCTTGAATTGTTATTCCGTTGAAATTATGAGGTTTTCTGTGTAAGACTGTTCAACATCAAAAACACCCAGCCGCAGGAATGTTAAACCACTGTGAACGACGGAAATCATGAATTTGAGGACCGCAAAGTCGGCAAAAGGCTTGCCCATATCCGTGCGTCATTTGGTTTTTCACAACGGCAATTGGCGAAAAGGTCGGGCGTCGCGAATGCTACGGTGTCCCAAATTGAGTCCGGGCGTTTGAACCCGACAATCGGAACGCTGCGGAAAGTTTTAAGCGGTTTGCCTGTCTCTCTCTCGGAATTTTTTGATGACAGCGAAGTGCTCGAGGACGAGAAAATTTTCTTTTCGCGCCAGGAACTTACTGAGATCTCAAAGGGGCGCGTGACTTATGCTCAGGTCGGGCGGTCTTTGGCGGACAAGGCAATTCAATTGTTGTGGGAACGGTATGAACCTGGCGCCGACACAGGCCGACACCCCCTTACTCACCACGGGGAAGAGTGCGGCTTTATTATCCGCGGCGAACTTGTTGTTGAAGTGTCTGGAAACAAGAAGACTCTGAAGGCCGGCGACGCCTATTATTTCAAAAGCGACAAGCCGCACTCTTTCCGCAATGAAGGTGAGACAGCCTGCGAACTAATCACAGCGTCCACCCCACCGACTTTTTAGCCGAAAGCCTCTCTCTTCGCAGAGAACTTTGACACCCGCACACACTTTGCATTGAAATCAGTAAGCTCAGCAAACCCTAAAGACTTCAATCAATCGATCATTTTCGTTCTCACCCATGGAAATTTTCATTTCTTCCGGTACTGGAACTACTAGATTTGCGACGAAAATGGATTCGCGAAGCCAAGCGTATTTTTTACCGGAAACATTGAATGACGGCGAGAGGCGATAAATCTCCTCTTCAGGATAATATAGGCCCTTATTGTGGATAATGATCTGGTAGTCGTCATCCGTCCTGAGCCTATAAAGCGCGTCGATGACGACAACCCCATCGGGACGGATAACCGGAAAGTCGCCGCCGCCCGGAATCACGTCACCCTTGATGCCTTTACCCCAAAACTTCCCGCCAACTATCGGCCATACGCGTCCCCGCCCGCCGTCCGCCGCTGTCGCGTCTTTTTCGGGCCCAAACGACTCAGAACCCGTACAGACCGGAATAAGACTCATAACCCATTCCAGCTTAACCGGATCATATGTCCTGGGGCTTTCCTCTTTCGAAGAAGCCGTTGCCGACGTTGCGGCCACAGTGGCCAGCGGCACCCCTGCGCCAATAGCCCCTAAAGCGATCCTGCGTGTTATACCCATATTTTAACCCTTTTTTGCGCTCGTTTGAGCGCCGTTTCCAAATTCACCGAACCTAAACTCCCGCACGAAAGGTTAGGCGCCGGATTGAAGCGCCGCTTATTGAAGGTCCGAAGAGGCAATCGCCTCAAAAAAAGTCATAGATTCTCTGGTTAGAGTGTCAGACTTTTCGATCGGATAATAACTGAGCTTCACGATCACAGTGCTACTTGCCGGATGCACATAAATATACTGCCCTGCAAGACCAACAGCGGCGAATGCTCCTGGCAGCGTGTCGAGCTTCCACCATTGATAGCCATATCCGCCAGCTTCTTCCGCTTGATCAGCAGAGAAAGGTTTGATGGACGTCGATTCGAGCACCCAGTCTTCAGAGATTATCGTGCGACCGCGAGCTTTCCCTTCGTTCAACATCATCTGGCCTATCCTG
>JAUHYK010000014.1 GCA_030426465.1 Alphaproteobacteria bacterium | reverse complement strand
GGCCGGCAGCACCCCCGGCAGCACCGAGGTCACCCCCGACAGCGACGACGCGGCCGCCGACAAGGTCGAGCCGGCCGCCGACGAGGACCGCGACGACACCCCGGGCGAGAAGCACGAGGGCGACGCCGACGCAGGGCCCGAGGACGGTGGCGCCCCGCCGGTCGTCTCGACCGGGGACGGCGTGCGCGGCACGGCCGCCGACACCGGGACCCCGGCCGACGTCGTCGACGTCGCACCGCCCCAGGAGGCCACCCCCGGACCGGTCGGGCGCGCGGCCAACGTCTCTGCGCAGAGCGCCTCGGTGCCGGTGGGCCACGAGGCCGGTCCCGCGGCAGTCGCCGAGCGTGACGCCGAGGCCGGCACCGACGACGACACCGCCGCGATCGTCGCACCCGACGCCGACGGCTCCGACGGGAAGGGCGAGTGATGGCGAGCACCCTGACACCGATCCTCAGCCGCGACTGGGACGCGGAGCGGTCCTGGACCCTGGCGACGTACCGCGACGGCGGCGGCTACCGGGCCCTCGACAAGGCGCTCGCGATGGAGCCCGGCGAGGTCCTCGAGGCGGTCAAGGAGTCCAGCCTGCGCGGCCGAGGCGGCGCCGGCTTCCCCACCGGCCTGAAGTGGTCGTTCATGGCGCCCCCCGACGGCGGGCCGCGCTACCTCGTCGTCAACGCCGACGAGTCCGAGCCCGGCACCTGTAAAGACCGGGAGATCATGCGCCATGATCCGCATCTGTTTATCGAGGGCTGCCTGATCGCGTCCTACGCCATGAAGGCGAATGTCTGTTACATCTATCTGCGCGGCGAATATGTGGACGAGCGCAACAATCTTCAGGCGGCGGTCGACGAAGCCTATGCGGCGGGTCTGTTGGGCAAGAACGCAGCCGGTTCAGGCTGGGATTTCGACCTTTATCTCCATCACGGCGCGGGCGCTTATATTTGCGGCGAGGAAACCGCGCTTCTGGAAAGCCTTGAAGGCAAGAAGGGCCAGCCGCGCCTGAAGCCGCCATTCCCGGCCGGCGCAGGGCTCTATGGCTGCCCGACCACCGTGAACAATGTTGAATCGATTGCGGTGGCGCCGACCATTTTGCGGCGCGGCGCAGGCTGGTTCCGTAAATTCGGGCGCGAGAATAATCACGGGACCAAGATTTTCTCGATCTCCGGCCATGTTAATCGCCCGTGCAATGTCGAAGAGGCGATGTCGATTCCCCTGAAGCAACTGATCGACGTTCATTGCGGCGGCGTCAAAGGCGGCTGGGATAATCTGAAAGCGATCATTCCGGGCGGGTCTTCTGTTCCCTGTTTGCCGAAAAACATTTGCGACGATGTGTTGATGGATTTTGACGCACTGCGCGATCACCGCTCCGGCCTCGGCACGGCGGCGGTGATTGTCATGGACAAGTCGACCGACATGGTGCGCGCGATTGCGCGTCTCGCCTATTTCTACAAGCATGAATCTTGCGGTCAGTGCACGCCCTGCCGTGAGGGCACTGGCTGGATGTGGCGCGTGCTGGAGCGCATGGTCGTGGGTGATTCCACAACCGAAGAGATCGACAAGTTGCTTGAAGTCTCGACGCAGATTGAGGGCCACACGATTTGCGCCCTCGGCGACGCAGCCGCCTGGCCGGTGCAGGGGCTGATCCGTCATTTCCGTCACGAGATCGAAGAGCGCATCAACACCTACCGCAATGACCGTCCGCATGTGGCGGTCGTCGCGGCGGAATAAGATGGCGCAAATCAGGCGGGCGACAATCGCTGATGCGCCTGCGCTTTCCCGGCTTGGCGCAGCGACTTTCGTTGATACCTTTGCTCATCTGTATGCGCCCGAGGATCTCGACGAGTTCCTCACATACAATCATTCCGTCGAGTACTTCGAAGACTTCCTGAACGACCCGGAGGCGGCCGCGTGGGTTGCGCAAACGCCGGAAGGCGAGATGATCGGCTATTGCACCGCGGCGCCGTGCAGTTTGCCCGCGCCGGATATGCCGGAGAATTCAGGCGAGCTTTGCCGGCTCTATCTGTTGCCGCAATGTCAGGGACAAGGTGTCGGCAAGGCCTTCCTCAATATTGCGCTGGACTGGATCGAAACGCATTTCGATCACACCTATATCGGCGTTTTTTCGGAGAATTCCGGAGCCCAAAAGCTCTATCAAAGCTACGGTTTTGAGAAGGTCGCCGAGTACCATTTTTTGGTCGGAAAGCACCCCGACCTCGAATGGATCATGAAAAGAAGGACACAAAAGGCGTAAAAAGCTCGATTTCATGGGCATAAATGCGCTTTTTAGGGTCTCACTCTGCGGCGAATCATACGCAATAATGCAGATACAGCAGGCAAAACCCCCGTGTTTCTGGCTGCTTTCCGCATTCATGGACTGATAAAGGATACTGAAAATGGCCGTTAAACGGAAAACTGCAAAAAAAGCCCCGGCTAAAAAAGCTCCGGCTCGCAAAGCCCCGGCTAAGAAAAAAGCAGCTGCTAAAAAAGCGCCTGCCAAGAAAGCCCCCGCCAAGAAAAAAGTAGCCGCCAAAAAAGCGCTGCCTGATGTCTTGACGATTAAGCACCTCGCGGCCGAACTCGCTGACGCTTACGAGATGCCGAAGAAACAGGCTGAAACAGTCGTTGCAGACCTGATCGACCGCATGGGTGGCTACCTGAAAAAAGGCAAGAAGCTCCGCATTGGCGGCCTCGGCATTTTCCAGGTTCGTCATCGCGCAGCGCGCATGGGTCGCAACCCGGCGACAGGCGAAGCGATCAAGATCAAAGCTTCGAAGAAAGTTGCTTTCCGCCCGTCGAAAGATCTCAAAGAGCGCGTACTCTAAAACTCAACGCACTCTGACGCATAAAAAGCGCCCGGCTTGTGATTGGTCACAGCTGGGCGTTTTCTTTGGTTATTTGCGAAACCGCTTTCTGAGATCCAGAAACCGTTTTTCATAAAGATAAAAACTCGCTGCGGAGACAGCGATTGTGGCGACAAGCGCCAAGGGAAATTCCAGCCACAAATTCGGCAGGCTCAGTTTGGCGAGGAGAGTGCGCGCCACATGCACGCACCACATATGATAAAGATACATGCCGTAGCTGACGGCGCCGATAAAGGCGACCGGCCGCCAGTCCAGAACCGAAGTGATTTTAGCGCCTGGCGCAAGTACGATGGATGCAATCCAGGCGGTCATCAAAAGATGCATAACGAGCCGGAAAACACCGGAAATATCCGCCGCCGGGATGTTGAACAACAGCAATAGTGCAAGCATGTAAACCAGCGGCGCATGATTGAAACCGGCGATGCGCCGCGCAATTGCATATCCTTGTTCGCGATGGAGAAGGTGCGCGAGGCCAACGCCAAGAAGTATAGGTGTGAAGGTCGAGTCGAGAATTTCCCGGCTGTTTGCGGCGCCCTCGCCAAAGGCTGCGTTGATGGCCGGATCGAGAACACCGAAATTGACCAGTTGGTTGACGGCAAGCGCCGCGACCCAGAACCCCGCCGCGGCGACGGGCGCGAAGAATGTCTCCACCAGCGGCCAGATGAGATAGAATTGCTCTTCTGTCGCTAACGACCAGGTGATGCTCAGATTGTTGGCGTCGGCATGCAGCCAGTTCGAAAGGTAAAAAGCGTAAACCGGAAAGCCTTCTGTAAGTCGCGCGGTGTCGGGGTCTCCGGGTTTGAAGATCAGATAGGCGCCGAGCAGGCCGAACAGCATGAGATAATAGGCTGGCGCCAGGCGCAGTAATCGCCGCGCCCAGAAATTCCGGAGAGAGATACGTCCTTCGCGAGCCTTTTCACGCAGCAAGAGGGTGACGATCAGGAAGCCGCTAAGAACAAAGAACAGATCGACCCCGGCGAAACCACGCGCGAACATGGGCAGAAAACCCGGATGCGCGCTGTGATGCCAGACGACAGCGATGATGGCGACGGCGCGCAGGCCATCAAGCCCGGCGAAATGCTTGCGAGACTGAAAGGACTCGTATTCGGTCGCCATAATGTCCTTGTTCCCGCCTGGCCGCTCCGACCAGAAATATGGGCCTTTTCTGAATGTTTGGATAATAACGGCGTAGCCGCTTATTCCCTGCCATAGACGTGCGCCGCACGCCATCGCGCGGCCGGGAGCTCACGCTCCCCCTCGACGCCATATTGCGAGATTCGAAAATGGGTGGCCGTCTTCTCCTGAAGGACGCACAGATAGGCTGGCGTTTCGCTGGCGGGTCCGTCTTTCGCCATCAGCAAGGCGTCATGGCCGGCGGCGGCCGGACGGGCCGGGTTCGCCCAGACGACTTCACCGGTGCGGAAACGCGGCGCCATGGCGTCGTCAGGCGCATAAAAGCCAAATGTCATGTCAGCGCCGAGGAAGTCCGGCGCTTGCGGGCGCCTTTCAATTTGGCGCTGCATATCCAGCAACCACAAACCGTTCTCGGCGGCGGTGCTGGCGAATAGGCTGGCGTTGCCGTCGGTCCTCGGCTCTGACTGGTAGGGTTCGTCTGGCTCCTCAAATCCTGCCCGCTCCAGAACGCCCGGGCTTACGCCAAGATATTCGACAGCCCGTTGCGCCTCATCAAATTTCAGGCGCCGCCGGCCTTTGAGCATCCTTGAAACACCGGATTTGTCGATGCCCAGCGCCTCAGCGAGTCCCGTCTGGGTCTTCGTGGGGTTCCGCTCCAGCGCATCAATGATCCAGTCAACTTCCCGTTGCATAGACAGCAACATGAAAGGCTTCCAGTTGATTTGCGATGGATAAAAACGCAACAATTTGAGTAAATTATTGCGATTATCGCAATATTTTCCGGTTATTGTGTCCGGAAGGGTAGTGTCCGGCGCGGCAACGTTTCAAATGGCGGCGGGAGGGAAAATCATGGACGCGAATAATCGGAACGAAGAGGACGTTAAACGTCTTCAGCAATCAATAGACACCGTTGCCGCAAAGCTTGAGGCGATGTCTGCTGCGCTGGACCGGATGGAGGGGCGTCTGGATGTTCTGTATGAAGAATGTCAGCGGATCGGCGGTTCAGCGCAACGCACTCTGTTACGCCAGGAAAGTATTTCGCAAAGCCTGACTAGACTAGAGCAGTCTTTACGAGACAAATAGCAGCGGCGCGTAACTCCGCGCCTGGCGCGGGTAAGGAATCCATGACGCAACGGTTGCTCATTTGTATCGGCGCTCAAAAGGCCGGCACGACATGGCTTGCCGATTATTTTCGGGCGCATCCACAAGTGCATCTGCCGCCGGTAAAAGAAGTTCATTTTTTCGATGCGCGGTTCGTTCCGGAATGGTGCGCCAAATACGAAGAAGAAATGTTGGCGGAGTTTCAGCGCCAGATTGCGCAACTGACGATTGAGACGTGCGGCGATCCGGCAATTCAGCAGCGACTTCACGCAATGTTGCTGAGATTTAGGATGATCGCCAATCCGAGCGAGTATCTCCGTTTCATGAGCTGGGGTGCGCAGGGCTTGCCTGTGTTGTTTGAGGCGACGCCGGATTATTCAATGCTGGGTAAGGAAGGATTCCAGTTCATGCAGGAAATGCATCCCGATGTGAGGTTGATATTTCTCATGCGCAATCCTGCTGATCGTGTCTGGTCGTCGATGACCTTCAACCGGACCCACAATCCCAAATTTGATATTGAAGCCATGTTTGATCGCCTTCTGGAGCGTGAGGATTTCATGTTGCTCGCGGACTACGGGCGAACGCTACAGGAAGCGCAATCGGTTTTTGGAGAAGACCGTATCCATCTGGAATTTTATGAACGCCTCTTCGATCAGGCGGCAGTTGATAGAATTTGCCGTTTCGCCGGGGTCGGGACGAAATCCGCTGAGATCAGCACGCGCTCCAACGCCTCGGGAGGTCGCGAGGAAATGCCGCCAGATATGCGGGCGCGGGCCTGCGCAGCCTACGCCCATATTTACCGGGCGATCTGCGGCCGCTTTGATAATGATATTCCTGAAAATTGGCGCGAGGACATGGCTCGTTACGGGATGTGATTCGGAGCGGTGCAGGCTGGCCAGAAGAAGGGTGAGGCTGGTCGGCTGCGACCGAATGGAGGGCTGTCCTGCTCTAGCCTCCAAGGATAAAGAGGGCTAAACCACGCCCCAAATTTGGATTCCATCCCAAGAAGGCCCGGCATGAGCGAGACGCGCGTCATCAAAGTCAACGGCGAGGAAATCGAGGTCCCGTCGAATCTCACCCTTTTGCAAGCCTGTGAAGAGGCGGGGGAGGAAATTCCGCGTTTCTGCTATCATGAGCGCCTGTCGGTCGCCGGCAACTGCCGGATGTGTCTGATTGAGGTGAAGGGCGGTCCGCCGAAGCCTGTCGCCTCCTGCGCCCAGAATGTGAAGGATCTGCGCCCCGGTCCTGATGGAGCGCCTCCTGAGCTGTTCACCAATACGCCGATGGTCAAAAAAGCGCGTGAAGGGGTGATGGAGTTCCTTCTGATCAACCACCCGCTCGACTGCCCGATTTGCGATCAGGGTGGCGAATGCGACCTTCAGGATCAGGCCATGGCCTATGGCCGCGACGGTTCACGCTATGCTGAAAACAAGCGCGCCGTTGAAGAAAAACATATGGGCCCGCTGATCAAGACGATCATGACCCGTTGTATTCAGTGCACGCGCTGCGTTCGTTTCGCCACGGAGATCGCCGGCGTTGACGATCTCGGGCTCGTCAATCGCGGCGAGAATGCTGAGATCACAACTTATCTGGAAAAAGCGGTCGAGAGCGAGCTAACGGGCAATCTCATCGATGTATGTCCTGTGGGCGCCCTGACGTCGCGCCCTTATGCGTTCAACGCGCGGCCGTGGGAGTTGCGCAAGACAGAATCCATCGACGCCATGGACGCGGTAGGATCTAACATTCGTGTCGATGCGCGCGGCCGTGAAGTCCTGCGTATCCTCCCGCGTCTCCATGAGGGCGTTAATGAAGAATGGATCGCGGACAAATCTCGCTTTGTTTGGGATGGTCTCAAACGGCAGCGCCTCGATAAGCCTTATATTCGCAAAGATGGCAGGCTTGTTTCTGCGAGCTGGGATGAGGCGTTTTCCGTTGTCGCCGAAAAACTGAAATCTACGCCGAAGGAAAAAGTCGCGGCGCTCGCAGGCGATCTTGTTCCGACGGAAGCAGTGAAGGCGCTCAAGGATCTGATGAGAGCTGTCGGCACGCCGCATATGGATTGCCGCCAGGACGGGGCTAATATCGGAACCGGCGATCGCCGCAACTATCTCTTCAATACAGGCATTTCAGGCCTGGAAGAGGCGGACGTTATTCTTCTTGTCGGGACCAATCCGCGGGTTGAGGCGCCGATGGTCAATGCGCGCATCCGCAAGGCTTGGCTTGGCGATCTCAATGTGCAGATCGGCCTAATCGGCGAACAGAACGACCTTTCATATGATTATGATTATCTTGGCGCGGGGCCGGACACACTGGCGAGCCTGTCAAAAGGTGAGGGAGCCTTCTTCGATACGTTTAAGAACGCCAAAAATCCTGTGGTCATTGTCGGTATGGGCGCGCTCTCGCGCGGCGACGGCGCGGCGGTATTGAATATGGCGGCGAAGCTTGCCGATTCCATTGGCGCTATTCGCGGTGACTGGAATGGCTTCAACGTGCTGCATACTGCTGCGGGACGGGTCGGCGCTCTTGATCTCGGGTTTTTGCCCGGTGAAGGCGGCAAGGATTTCGCCGGCATTCTGGATGGCTGCGAGTCCCGTGACATCGAATTCGTCTATAATCTCGGCGCTGATGAATTTGACGGCCGGAAGCTGAATGGCGCTTTCGTGGTTTATCAGGGCAGCCACGGCGACGCCGGCGCGCGCCACGCTGATGTGATTTTACCAGCCGCCGCTTACACTGAACAAAGTGCGATCTTTGTTAACACCGAGGGGCGTGCGCAACTTGCGAACCGCGCTTCATTCCCTCCGGGCGAGGCGCGCGAGGATTGGGCTATCCTGCGGGCGCTTTCCGATCGCATTGGCAAGACGCTTTCCTATGACGATCTCTTTGCCTTGCGTCAGGCGATGATCGCTGATGCGCCGTCGCTTGGCCGCATCGACCAGATTGTCGACGAAAACGAGCGCTTCGATGCAAACACAGCAGGCGAAGCCGGGCCGCTTGGCGCGGAGCCTTTTGTCTCTGCGGTGGTGGATTACTATCTCACCAATCCGATTGCGCGCGCATCCAAAACGATGGCGGAGTGTTCCGCTGTCATGAGCGGCGCAAAACGCCAAGCAGCGGAGTAATTTTTCATTGCGCCTGACTGGTGACCAGTCCGACGAACAGGCGACGATAGATCAGGTCCGCATCAATGTAGCTTTTGAGCAGATGGTTTTTGCTGTCTTCACTGGCGCGGCGGCAGGCGGCGCGCTGACATTTCTTTTGGCGTTGGCGCGAAGCCTTTTAGACGGCTTTTTTTTGAGCGGGCTCATCTCGCAATTCCTGGAAGCCCTGTTTGTCAGCATCCTGATTTTTCTTGTCGGTTTCGGCGCCAGCGTCATCTTTGGCGCGCCGCTTTTCGCTGCACTGGAAAAGCGAAAACGGCGAAATGTCTGGCCCTATATTGGCGCTGCGAGCGGGGTCGCCATCGCAGTGTTTGTTCTTCTCGCCATCGGCGTTCCGGCGGCCACGAGTTTCAGTCTTGATACGATAGCGGCCATTTTCGCTCCGGCGCTGGTGATTGCGATTGTATTTGCGCATGGGATGAAACCGCATTGGCGGGCAGCCGAACAAGCGGAAGCAGAGGCGCAGGGACCGGTTATCTTCCGTATTCACTAAGTTTCTTCGCCGGATTGCACTTTCTCTGCGACAAGGCGAGCTTCACTGTCGGCGCTTAAAGCGTTACATTCGTCGCAAGAGATGGAGGCGACCCATGAAAAAACGATTTGTTCTTTCGGCTTGCGCGATGACGCTGGCTATCGCAGGCGCGGCGCTTGCTCATGATGACGAGACGGTGACGCAAAAGCTCGATCTTTCAGGCTTCGATGCGATTACAATCGCCGGTGTTTATGAGCTTGATGTGCGCGTTGGCCCGGACTTCTCGGTAGAGCTTTCTGGCCCTGCTTATGAAATGGACCGGGTAAACGCCTCCGTGGAGAACGGCGCGCTTGTACTCGATCAGCGCAAGCGGATGAAGGGTGAGAAAAACCGGAATAACCGCGATGGCGTCGAAGCGGTAATCACGTTGCCGAGCTTGAAGGCAGTCAAGATATCTGGCGTCGTTGACGGCCATATTTCCGATGTGGATGCGGACGATTTTACCGTTAAAATTTCAGGCGTGGGCGATCTTGAAATTGACGGCGAGTGCGGCGCTCTTGACGCTCATCTCTCCGGCGTCGGGGATCTAGATGCGCGTAATCTTGAATGTGGTGTGGCGGACGTGAAAGTCTCCGGCGTCGGCAGCGCTGTTGTTTTCGCAAGCGACGAAATCGACGCGAAAGTTTCTGGCATGGGCGATATAGACGTCTATGGATCGCCTGAAAAAGTGAGCAAGAACAAAAGTATGTTCGCCGATATTACCGTCCACTGATGATGCCGACATACCCGCTATGACGCCGCGCTTTTGCGCGGCGTTTTTGTTTGGCCAATAGCAAGCGACAGGGCGAGGGCGCGGCGCGGTTTACTGCGTTGGTTCTGTCATCCGGTGGTGCTACACTGGCGCAATAGGGGATAGGGATAGACGGGAGGCGACCCATGAGAATTTTCTTTGGTGTGATTATCGGCCTGGTTCTGGCCATCGGTATTGCTGTGACTGCGGCGAATTATGCATTCGGTTCGCTCAAGAATGTGGGCGAACGCGACAAAACTAAGGACATTTCCGAAACGTTTGATCTCACTGGCTTCGATGAAATTGATGTTGGCGGTGTGTTCGAGATTGACGTGACCGTTGGCGGTGACTTCTCAGTCGTGGTGTCCGGCGCTCCTGCGGAAATGGAACGTCTGGAGGCGGGCGTTGAAAACGGCGTTCTAAAACTCGACCGCAAGGAAGGGCAGAGAGGCGCACATCGCTGGCGCGATTTTGGCCTGACGGCGAAAATTACGCTGCCCGCCTTGACCGGCGTCGATATCGCCGGCGTTGCCGACGCCCGGATATCCGGCGTTGATGCAGATGAATTTGATATTGACCTTGCCGGTGTCGGGGATCTCAATATCGAAGGAACCTGCGGTAATCTGGACGCGGACGTCTCCGGTGTAGGTGACCTTGACGCCAAAGGCCTTGAATGCCGTGAGGTTGATGTGGACGTTTCGGGAGTAGGATCGGCCAGCGTCTACGCCAGCGAATCGGCGGAGGCTACGGTCAGTGGGATCGGCTCCATCGATATTTATGGCTCGCCGGCGCGGGTCGAGAAGGACAGCAGCTTCATCGCCAGCATTTCGGTGAAATAGCCATTTCCCTAAAAGGGGCGGAAAGGGGCCGATCCGCGACGGATTGGCCCCTTTTTCGTGCGTGACTCCGGGCGTTTTCCGGCCAAGTGGTTGCCGGTTGGCTGTAGAAAACGCCCTAAGTGAAAAAAATATAGAGCAAGCGCCCCGTGCAGACGCACAGGGCGCTTGCTCTTGGGGCGCGATCCCCGTTAAGACGCGGGCCCATGGAAGAGATCTGGATAAATCTGGTCACCCGGCCGGCCGATCAGGGCTGGGGTTGGTGGCTCGCATCAACGACCGCCGGGGCGCTTGCGATTCTGGTGAGCCTGCTGGTGGCGCAGGCGTTCCTCATGTATTTCGACCGGAAGGTTTGGGCTGCAGTGCAGCTGCGCAAGGGCCCGAATGTGGTTGGCCCGTTTGGCCTGCTTCAGTCCTTTGCTGACCTCTTCAAGTTCGTTTTCAAGGAAATCCTGATCCCTGCGGGCGTGAACAAGGTCGTTTTCATCCTCGCGCCTATGATCACCTTTGTCCTCGCCCTTGTCGGCTGGGCGGTAATTCCCGTGGGGCCAGGACTCGTCGGGGCCGACATCAATGTCGGCATTCTTTACCTGTTCGCGATTTCGTCCCTCGGCGTCTATGGCGTCATCATGGGCGGCTGGGCGTCGAATTCGAAATATTCGTTCCTGGGCGCCATCAGATCTGCGGCCCAGATGGTCTCTTATGAGGTGTCGATCGGCTTCGTGATCATCACGGTTCTTTTGCTTGTGGGGTCGCTCAATCTTTCAGATATTGTTGAGTCCCAGGCGCGCGCCGGCGGCGGCTTCTGGAACTGGAATTTCATTCCGCTTTTCCCGATGTTTGTTGTCTTCTTCATCTCGGCGCTGGCGGAGACGAACCGCCCACCGTTCGATCTGCCGGAAGCAGAATCGGAACTCGTCGCTGGATATCAGGTAGAGTATTCTTCGACCCTGTTTTTGATGTTCATGATTGGTGAGCTGGCGAATATCGTCTTGATGTGCGCCATGCTGACGGTCCTGTTCTTTGGCGGCTGGCATTCGCCGATCCCGACAGCCTGGGCGCCATGGCTGGAGCTCGGTCCCATGCCGGTGCTCTGGTTCGTCCTCAAAATCGTGTTTTTCTTTTTCCTGTTCGCCATGGTGAAGGCGATTGTGCCGCGCTATCGCTACGACCAGCTTATGCGCATCGGCTGGAAGATTTTCCTCCCCTTGTCGCTGGCGTGGGTGGTTCTGGTGGCTGGATTCCTGATCATGTTCCCCGGCGCGGTCGATTACCTTCAAAGCTGGAGATCTTAACATGTCGCGATTAGGGCAGGCGCTTAAAGGCTTCATGCTGCTGGATTTCATCAAGGCCTTCGGTCTTGCGATGAAGTATTATGTTCAGCCGAAACCGACCTTGAACTATCCGTTTGAGAAGGGGCCCTTGTCGCCGCGTTTTCGTGGTGAACACGCCCTGCGCCGCTATGCAAATGGGGAAGAGCGTTGCATCGCCTGCAAACTTTGCGAGGCGATCTGTCCGGCGCAGGCGATCACCATTGAGGCAGAGCCGCGCGATGACGGGTCCCGCCGCACCACGCGCTACGACATCGACATGACCAAATGCATCTATTGCGGGTTCTGTCAGGAAGCTTGTCCGGTTGACGCGATCGTCGAAGGGCCGAATTTCGAGTTCGCGACGGAAACGCGCGAAGAGCTATTCTACGACAAGGACCGCCTCCTTGCGAATGGCGACCGTTGGGAGCGTGAGATTGCCCGCAATCTCGAACTTGACGCTCCTTACCGTTAAATACCTTTACCCACCAAGCATTTACGGTCTGCCGCCGCGATAGTGGCGCTGCACGAAACCTCGTGTTTAAATCTTCCTGTGAAAGCAAGGGGGCGATTGCATGACTGGTCTTTTAAAACTCACATCATATCTTGCTGTCAGGGCCGTCGCGGGCAGCGCGCTCGTCGTGGTGCTGTCAGGTTGCGTGGCTGCCGATCGTGGTGGTCCTACAGGTCATGTGGAGACCAGTTCGGCGGAGATGGGCCTCGCCTATGGGAAAGAGGCGTGCGCTTCCTGTCACGCGGTTGAACCGGGCCAGGTCATTTCGCCGAATGTAGCGGCGCCTTCTTTTGAGGCGCTCGCCAACCGGCCGGACATGACCCGCACTGCACTGGCGGCGTTGTTGCGGTCGCCGCACAGGAACATGCCAAACCTGATCGTTGAGCCTGACCGGATCGAGGACCTGGCGGCCTATTTGTCTTCTTTGTGAGAACCGGTCGCCGCGGTCTTAAGGGTCCGCCTGGAAGCTGCAGCACTGACGTGTGAGTTTGAACGGGTAAACACCGGCTACGTCTTTATTCCGCCTTATTCTCCGCGGGCAAGCGCTCGAATTTCATGTTCTGACCGGGCACGTCGATACGCACAAGCTTGTGCGGCGCATCAACCGTCAGATAGACCACATTGGCGGGCTGCGCGTTGAGCTTGATTTCATAGGTTTCAAAAACGCCGGCAGGAACCTCAATCGTTTTCCTGCCTTCCACCACAAGCTCCGCATCGGCGAGTGCGCCGCCAAGCTCGCTAAACCATTGGAATGCGAATGATGCGCCCTCTTTGAGCGGCAGACCCGCCATCAGGCCGAAAACCGACGCCCGGGCGACGGCGCCCTCGGGCAAGTCGATCTCAAACGCCCGGTCGGTCTTTTCGGTCTCGCTGGGACGTTTGATCCGGTAAACGCCTTCGCCCTTGCGCCCATCAAAGGCGAGATCGATGTCGAGTACGGTCCGGCTGAAGTCGCCATCGATCACGACCCGCTTGGGCAAAAGGGTGTCGGCGTCGATCACCAGGGTCCCTGATTCGCGGATGTCCGGCAGCATGGTGGTGCCGTCATGGATGATGATCTCACCGTCCCGCCGCTCCATGGAATAGAACATCTCGCCAACATTTTCCCCATGCTGGAGCAGCTGGAACCGGACCGGCGCAAATTCCACCCCGTCCAGGTCCACGGGCAGGGAGGCGGCAAGCGCATGCCCTGCGGTGACAATCGCGGCGAGGCTCCCCGCCAGACTCGCGGTCAGCCCTGTTAAAAACTGCTTTTTCACGACGCCGCTCCATCTTGATTGGAGAGCAGTTTAACCGCGCCGCCCTCGGCGTCGATGGGAATGTGACGAGCTGTTGGCCTCGTGCGTTGAACGGTCCTCAAGGACAGGGACGAGGGGCAGGACAAGGCGTGGCGAAAAGCCCCGGATTTCCACGGATTTTGCGTTCCTATCCCTTTGCAAACCCTGACCAATGCCTCTAAAAGCGCCGCGAGCCTCGTCATTTTGTTGAGTCGCCGGTGCTGCCGGGACTCAAGAGTGGGGAGCGCCGGTCCATAAGCGCCATTCGGCGCGTCTTATCGAGTCCCGTATCGTTTCGAGAGAGCCTCGCGCGCCAACCTTATGTCCATTGCCGTAATCGCCTTTTATTTATTTGCTTTTTCCGCCATCGCCTCGGGGCTGATGGTGGTGGCTTCGAAGAACCCGGTCCATTCGGTCCTGTTTCTGATTTTGGCTTTCATTTCCGCCGCCGGGCTGTTTGTGCTCATGGGCGCGGAATATCTCGCGATGGTTCTGGTCGTCGTCTATGTCGGCGCCGTGGCGGTCCTGTTCCTGTTTGTTGTGATGATGCTCGATGTCGATTTTGTCGAGATGAAGCAGGGCTTTCTCCAATATCTGCCGATTGGCGGCGCGCTTGCTGCGATTGTTGTCGTTGAACTTATCATGGTGGTGTTTGTCTGGGCGTTCCCGTCCGATGCGGAGCTGGCGCGCGCGCACCCGTCTCCGACTGCGGCGCAAACCATCACCGATCCGAACGGCCCCACCAATATCGAGGCGCTCGGGCTCATCCTCTACACAGATTACGTTCACTATTTTCAGATCGCGGGCATGGTGCTTCTTGTCGCCATGATCGGTGCGATCATTCTCACTTTCCGTACGCGTGACGGAATCAAGAAGCAGGACCCTGCCGCTCAGGTCGGTCGCAAGCGTGAAGAAGGCTACGAGCTTGTGGACATTCGGCCGGGGCAGGGGCTGTCATAGGGGCGATGTCATGATCGGGCTTGGGCATTATCTTTCCGTCGCGGCGATCCTTTTCGCCATTGGCATGGCTGGCATCTTCCTCAACCGGAAGAATGTCATCGTCATTTTGATGTCGATCGAGCTGATGCTGCTCGCCGTTAACATCAATTTTGTGGCGTTCTCGCAGTTTCTAGGCGATCTCGTAGGGCAGGTCTTTGCGTTCATGGTGTTGACCGTCGCCGCAGCCGAGGCGGCTGTGGGCCTCGCCATTCTTGTTGCCTTCTTCCGCAATCGCGGCGACATCGCCGTCGATGACGCCAGCTTGATGAAGAACTAGGGGCGCGCGCGTTCAATGGAACCCTTTGTAGTCTTACTGCCGCTCTTTGGCGCTATGCTCTCCATGCCGGTGGGCCGCGCCTTCGGCTATCGTGCATCAGAGCTTTTAACGACTGGCCTTCTCCTGATCGCCGCGATTATGTCGTGGTTCCTGTTTTTTGATGTGGCGGTCGGCGGCAATGCGCGCACGATCACGCTGTTTGAATGGATCAGCTCGGGTGACTTCCGGGCGAACTGGTCGGTCCGGCTCGATACGTTGTCCGCAGTGATGCTGGTGGTGGTGAACTCGGTCTCCTTTCTTGTTCACACATATTCCATGGGCTATATGAAGGAATATGGCGAGCAATCGCGTTTCTTCGCGTATCTCTCGCTCTTTACCTTCGCCATGCTCTGCCTCGTCACGGCGGACAATTTCCTTCAGCTGTTCTTTGGCTGGGAAGGTGTCGGTCTCGCGTCCTATCTGCTGATTGGTTTCTGGTTCAAGAAGAAGTCGGCGAACGATGCGGCGATCAAGGCGTTCGTCGTCAACCGGGTGGGGGACTTCGGTTTCGCTCTCGGCATTATGTGCATCTTTTATGTTTTCGGCACGATCCAGTTTGACGAAGTCTTCTCGGCTGTAGCAGGCAACGCAGTTGTGACGCCCTGGAACACGAGCTCAGGCGGCCATATTCAGGAACTGACGATCCATTTCCTGAGCTGGGATTTCCATGCACTGACGGTTATCGCTGTTCTCTTGTTTATTGGCGCAATGGGCAAGTCGGCTCAGTTCCTGCTGCACACATGGCTTCCCGACGCCATGGAAGGTCCGACGCCGGTGTCGGCGCTTATTCACGCGGCGACCATGGTGACCGCTGGCGTATTCCTAGTTTGCCGTTGTTCGGCGATCTTTGAATATGCGCCAAGCGCCGCCGCGCTCGTGACGCTGGTCGGCGCCGTGACGGCATTCTTCGCCGCCACGGTCGGCCTTTTGCAGGACGACATCAAAAAGATCGTCGCCTATTCGACGTGTTCCCAGCTCGGCTACATGTTTTTTGCCGCTGGCGTCGGAGCCTATGACGCGGCGATGTTCCATCTTTTCACGCACGCGTTTTTCAAAGCGCTGTTGTTCCTTGGCTCGGGCGCTGTGATCATCGGCATGCATCACGAGCAGGACATCAAGAAGATGGGCGGCGTCAAAGAACTGATGCCGTTCACGCATATCCTGATGGTGATTGGCACGATCGCGATTACCGGTGTCGGCATTCCGGGCGCTTTCCTGTTTGGCGCGCCGCTCGGCACGGCAGGTTTTGTGTCGAAAGACATGATTTTGGAAAGCGCCTTCTTCGGCGGCCAGGCGGGCGCAGCCTTCGGGTATTTCGCTTTCACGCTCGGCCTTCTCGCGGCGGTCATGACGGCGTTTTATTCCTGGCGCCTGATCTTCCTCACCTTCTGGGGGCCTTCGCGGGCGCCGGAAAATGTGCGCAAGCATCCCCATTCCGTGCCGGACACAATGATGGCGCCGCTGATTCCGCTGGCGCTTGGCGCCCTCGTCGCGGGGATGGCTTTCTACGGCTATTTTGTAGGCGACAATTCAGACAAGTTCTGGAACGGCGCGCTCTATGCGGCTGAGGAAGTGCATCATGAAGGTGCGGGCGCCGTCGCCGATCATCTGAATGCAGGCGAAGTTGAAGCTTTGCGCGAGTCTCATGAGGACGCAGGGCATGCCGCCGTCGCCGCCGATGATCACGAAGCAGCCGCCGGGGAAGAAGATCATGGCGGCGGTCATCACGACATTCCGCTTTGGGTGCTTTGGGCGCCGTTCATCGCCATGTTGACCGGATCATTTGCAGCGGGCTGGCATTATCTGCGCGGGGATCCGTTGAAGCCGGGTATGTTGCGCCCAGGCGGCATGATTTACGCTTTCCTCAAGAACAAATGGTATTTTGATGAGATTTACGACTTCATCTTTGTGAAGCCTGCGCTTGCGATCGGCCGTTTCCTCTGGAAGGACGGCGACGGCAAGACAATTGACGGCGTCGGTCCGGACGGTATCGCGACGGTTGTCGCCGCCGGCGCGCGGCGCATCGTGAAGATGCAGAGCGGCTATGTTTATCACTACGCCTTTGCAATGCTTGTGGGGATCGCGCTTCTCGTGACCTTTATTCTTATCCGGGCGGGAGGCGGCCAGTAATGACTGAAAGTTTCGCCAACCAGCCCTGGCTCAGCTTTATCACCTTCGCACCGCTTGTCGGGGCGCTATTCATCATAGCTGCGCGCATGGTGGCGCGCAAAAATGATGACGGGTCCATCGCCGCTGATGACCTTGGTACGGTCGAACGGAATGCGCGCATTATCGCACTCGTGTTTACGTCCGCGACCTTCTTGTTGTCGCTCGGGGCTTATGCGCTCTACGACACTTCCATCGCAGGCTATCAGCTTGTGGAGCAGTTCCCGTGGATCGGCGGGGGCATTAGCTACAAGATGGGTGTGGACGGGATTTCAATCCTGTTCGTCTTGTTGACCACCTTCTTTATGCCGATCTGCATTCTGGCGTCGTGGAATTCGATCAAATCACGCGTCGCCGATTACATGATCGCGTTTCTTATTCTCGAAACGCTGATGATCGGCGTTTTCTGCGCCCTCGACCTGTTCCTCTTCTATTTCTTCTTTGAGGGCAGCCTCATCCCGATGTTCCTGATCATCGGCGTCTGGGGTTCAAAAGGAACGAAGGAATTCGCCGGCGTCATGATGCCGAGCCGAATTTACGCGTCGCTCAAATTCTTCCTCTACACCTTGCTCGGTTCGCTTTTCATGCTGATCGCCATGGCGTGGATGTATGCGCAGGCCGGCACGACGGATATTCCGGCGCTTCAGAATTTCGACTTCCCGCATGGTGCGCAAAAATGGCTTTGGGTTGCCTTCTTCGCCTCTTTCGCTGTGAAGATGCCCATGTGGCCTGTTCATACCTGGCTTCCCGACGCCCACGTTCAGGCGCCGACCGCCGGTTCCGTTGTGCTGGCGGCGATTTTGCTGAAAATGGGCGGCTACGGCTTCTTGCGTTTCTCGCTGCCTATGTTCCCCTTGGCGAGCGCCGATTTCGCACCTTTTGTTTTCGCGCTTTCGGTGATTGCGATCATTTACACGTCGCTCGTGGCGTTGGCGCAGGAAGACATCAAAAAGCTGATCGCTTACTCCTCGGTCGCCCATATGGGCTTTGTCACAATGGGCATTTTCACCGGCACCGAGCAGGGGATCGACGGCGCCCTTTTCCAGATGCTCTCCCACGGTTTTATCTCCGGTGCGCTCTTCCTGTGTGTCGGCGTCGTCTATGACCGCATGCACACGCGCGAGATCGCCGCCTATGGTGGGCTCGTCCACCGCATGCCGCTTTATGCGTTCCTTTTCCTCTTTTTCACCATGGGCAACGTCGGCTTGCCGGGCACAAGCGGTTTTGTCGGTGAAATCCTGACCATGACCGGCGCTTTCAAGCTGAATAGCTGGATTGCCTTTTTCGCCGCTTTCGGCGTGATCCTGTCGGCGGCCTATGCGCTGCGGCTCTATCGCGCGGTGATGTATGGCAAGCTGGAAAAAGAATCGCTCATGACGATCACAGATGTGAATACCCGAGAACTCGCGATGCTGGGCGTCTTGATGGCTTTCGCCCTGTTCCTCGGTTTCAATCCGGGGCCGGCGCTTCATGTCTTCAGCCCGGCGGTCGATCTTTTGATTGAGAATTACAATGCAGCGCTCATTGCCGGCGGAGTGAACTGATGGGCCTTCTTGAAACCCTTTCCTTTGCACGGCCGGAATTGGCGCTTGCGATCGGCGCGATGGCGCTATTGATCACTGGTGTTTTTCTTGGTGATAAAGCCGCGTCAAAAATTTCCATTTCGGCAGTCTTGTTACTCGCCGTCGCTGGCGTCCTCGTATTCGTCTCACCGGGCGGGGGGGCTACAACGTCTCTGTTTGACGGCGCGTTCCGCATCGACGCTTTTTCAACCTTCTGCAAAGTCCTGATTTACGGCGCCGCTGCCTTCGCCATTTTGATGTCTGACCGCTATCTCGCTGGCGAAAAGCTTGGCCGTTTTGAGTATCCGGTGCTGATCGTGCTTGCAGCGTTTGGCATGTCGCTGATGGTGTCGGCTACGGATCTCATTTCGCTTTATATGGGCGTCGAGACCCAGAGCCTCGCGCTTTACATCTTGGCCGCCTTCAACCGCGACAGCCGCCGGTCGACCGAAGCGGGTCTCAAATATTTCGTGCTTGGCGCCTTGTCGTCCTGCCTTCTGCTATACGGCGCCTCCCTGGTCTATGGCTTCACGGGCTCCACGGTCTTTACCGAGATCGCCAAGGCTGCGGCTGTCAATCAGAATAATGCCGGCCTCGTCATTGGTCTTGTCTTCATGATCTCAGGGCTCGCCTTCAAGGTTTCCGCGGCCCCATTCCATATGTGGACGCCGGACGTCTATGAAGGCTCGCCAACACCGGTGACTGCCTTCTTCGCCGCTGCGCCGAAGCTTGCCGCGATGGCGCTTTTCACGCGTGTCCTGATGTCGTCTTTCCCCGGCGTTGTCGAAGACTGGCGGCCGGTGATCGCGCTCATCGCGCTAGCCTCCATGATGGTGGGCGCCTTTTCCGCCATCGCGCAAACAAACATCAAACGCCTGATGGCGTATTCCTCGATCGGCCATATGGGCTATGCGCTGATCGGGCTCGCCGCTGGTTCGGCTTCCGGCGTATCCTCGGTCTTGATCTATATGGCGATCTACATTGTCATGACCGTCGGAACCTTCGCCGTCATCTTGATGATGCGCCGCCGGGGCGGCATGACGGAAAACATCTCCGACCTGTCAGGCCTGTCACGCACCAATATGCCGATGGCGCTGATCCTGACAGTTCTTCTCTTCTCTCTTGCGGGCGTGCCGCCGACAGCCGGATTCTTCGGCAAATGGTATGTGTTCCTCGCGGCTGTGGATCAGGGACTTATCTGGCTTGCCGTAGCGGGCGTTGTCGCAAGCGCCGTGTCGGCTTTCTACTATCTGCGGATTATCTGGTTCATGTGGTTCGATGAGCCTACGCCTGCATTCGAACGCGATCACGGACCGGCTCTCGGGCTCGCCGCCTGGGGTTCAGCCGCCCTTATGTTCCCGGTGCTGACGATCGGCATGGGATACCTGCGGCAGATTGCAGAAACCGCAGCGGCGTCTCTTTTCTAAAACGTGCGCAAGCTTCCATCAGGAACGCTGATCGAAGTTTTCGATACGCTCGATTCAACGAGCGCAGAGGTGCGCCGCCGCGCAGAAGCCGGGGCGGACGGTCCGATCTGGATTCTGGCGCTCCACCAGACCGCCGGCTATGGTCGTCGTGGCCGCCGGTGGGAGCAGGAGACAGGCGATTTCGCCGGCACACTCTATTTCAAGCCCGATGCGCCAGTGGAGCGTTGGGGCGAACTTTCCTTTGTCATCGCGCTCGCGCTTGCAGCGGCCGTCGACGAGACTATCGGTGAGGGTAAAATCGTCCTGAAATGGCCGAATGACGTTTTGATCGAAGGCGGCAAATGCGCGGGCATTCTCCTCGAAAATCTTGGGAGCCAACTGTCCATTGGTGTCGGCGTCAACATGGTGACGGCGCCGGAAGACATGCCTTACACCGTGGCGCGCCTCGTTGATCATGTTTCGCCGCCGCCAGGCCCTGGCGCCTTCGCCGCATCGCTCGACGCTTATTTCTGGACTTATTATGCGGAATGGAAAGAAGCGGGTTTCGGGCCGATCAGGGAAACATGGCTGGCTCGAGCAGGCGGAGTGGGGCGCGCCATTACTGTCCGCTTGCCAAATCAGGAATTAAAGGGCGTTTTTGAAGGGATTAATGAAACCGGTGCATTGATATTGCGCTCGGAGGCGGGAACGCGGACAATCGCGGCTGGTGAAGTCTTCTTTTCACCGCAAGGTCAGGAATAGCTCATGCTGCTCGCCATAGACGTCGGCAATACCAATTCGGTGATCGCGCTTTACGATAAAGACCAGCCTGCTGCGCAATGGCGAGCCTCGACCTCGACAACGCGCACCGCAGACGAATATGCGGTCTGGTTAGCGCAATTGATGGAATTCGCCGGCTATAAGCTTGGCGATATTTCCGAATGTATAATCTCAACCGTGGTGCCGCAGTCGCTGTTTCATCTGCGTAATCTTTCGCGGCGCTATTTCAACTGCGAGCCGTTTGTCATTGGGCATGACAACATACCAGGCGTTGAAGTCCGTATTGCGAAACCTTCTGAGGCCGGCGCTGACAGGCTTGTAAATGCGGTCGGCGCCTTCACGGCGCATGGCGGCCCGCTTGTAGTGGTCGATAGCGGGACGGCGACCAATTTTGATATTGTCGGCGCTGACGGGGGTTTTGAAGGCGGCGTCATTGCGCCGGGCATCAACCTCTCCATGCAGGCTTTGCATGAGGCCGCCGCCCGGCTGCCGCGCATTGCGATTGAAAAGCCGGAAAAAATCATCGGAACCGATACGGTTGGCGCGATGCAGACCGGCGTCTTCTGGGGGTACATTTCTCTGATTGAAGGGCTCCTGTCGCGCATCAAGGCGGAATATCCCGCGCCAATGAAAGTTGTGGCGACGGGCGGCATCGCCTCTCTGTTCGAAGGGCAGACGGACGCCATCGATATCTTCGATCACGACCTCACCATTAGGGGCCTCTATGAAATCTCGAAACGGTTGAAGGCGAAATAATGTCAAAGAAGGAGCTTGTTTTTCTGCCGCTCGGAGGTTCTGGCGAGATCGGCATGAACATGAACCTTTATGGCGTGGGCTCGCCTGCCAACCGGCAATGGGTCATGATCGATTGCGGCGTCATGTTCGGCGACCTGACAACGCCGGGCATCGACCTCATTTGTCCGGACCCGTCCTACATTCTCGAAGAAAAGGAAGCGCTTCACGGCCTGCTGCTGACGCATGGTCATGAGGATCATATCGGCGCAGTTGCGCTGCTTGCGCCGAAACTCGGCTGCCCCATCTATGCGACGCCTTTCACAGCCGCGCTGGTCGCGCGCAAGCTTGAAGAATATGACGCCAATGATGTTGAATTGAACGTCATTGATATGAATGCGCGCTTTGAGCTTGGGCCCTTTGACATCGAATATGTCACGCTCACGCATTCCATTCCCGAACCGAGCGGCGTGATCCTGCGGACTGAGTTTGGAACCGTATTGCACACAGGCGATTGGAAAATCGACAATTCCCCGTCACTTGGGCCTCTAACGGATAGCGGCACGATCAAGAAACTTGGCGATGACGGACTGCTTGCCATGGTCTGTGATTCAACGAACGTCTTGTCTGCCGGAGAATCCGGCTCCGAGACGGCGGTGAAAAAGTCACTGACGAAACTCATCGCTGAGCAGGAAGGCCGCGTTGCGGTGACGACTTTTGCGTCAAATGTCTCCCGCGTCGTGTCGATCTGCGAGGCGGCGATGGCCGCGGATCGCAGCGTGTGCCTGCTTGGCCGCTCCATGCTGCGCATCGTTGAAGCGGCTGGCGAGGTCGGGATTTTGCCCAAGGGCTTGCGATTTGTTGATCCGAAAAACGCAGGTCATCTGCCGCGCCAGCATGTCCTTTATCTTTGCACGGGCAGCCAGGGAGAGCCGCGAGCTGCGCTTTCGCGTATCGCGCGCAATGATCACCGTGATCTGACCCTTTCCGAAGGCGATACAGTGATCTTCTCCTCCAAAATCATTCCCGGCAATGACCGTGAGATTTACAATCTTCAGAACGATCTGGTGGAGCTCGGCGTCAAGATCATCACCGAGAAGGACGAGTTTGTGCATGTTTCAGGGCATCCCTGCCGGGAGGAGCTGAGGGCCATGTATGAATGGGCGCGGCCAGCGATCTCGATTCCTGTTCACGGCGAAGCGCGTCATCTCGAAGAACATGCGGAATTTGCGCTGGAGCTTGGCGCTGAAAAATCCTTCGCGCCGCGCAACGGCGATCTTATTCGCATCGCTCCCGATGGGCCCGAGCGCATCGACGAAGTTCCTGCCGGGCGTATCTATCTCGACGGCGACGTTTTATTGCCGGATGGCGCCGCGCCTTTACGCGAGCGCCGCAAACTCTCATATGCTGGCGCCATCGCGGTCTCGCTGGTGCTCGATCATAAAGGCGGGCTTGCCGATGATGTAATTGTCGAGGGCATAGGCGTTGTCGATGACGAGGAAACCGGTCCTGATGACGCCGGGCTTGCGGACGACATCGAGGATGCGGTTCTGGCTTTGCCGAAGACAAAACGCAGTGACGACGAAGCTGTCACGCTTGCGGTCAAGCGCGCGGCCAGGGTCTATTATGATGATGTCTGGGGCAAGAGACCGGTCATTATCACTCATATACATCGGACAAGATCATGAACTCCGCCGGCGCTGTCGTTATCTTTGTTGTCTGGTGGTGGGTCGTCTTTCTGGGTGTCCTGCCTATGAACGTGAAGGGCCGCTGGGAAGCGCCGGATGACGGCGTTGAGGGAGCCGACCCCGGCGCGCCAGACGATCCAAGACTGAAACAGAAAGCATGGCTGGCGACAAAAATCGCATTTGTATTATGGGCGATTACGGCGGCGATCATCCTCAGTGGGGTTATCAACTTTCGGGATTGATTATGGCGGTCGCGATTGTGCGCAAAAAAAGAAGAACCGCACTTTTTCGTCTGGTGCGCTAACTTACTAAAAAAATAGGCTTTTCGCGCTCTTGCGTTCAATCGAGGGCTAGAATAGCAACAGGTCAAGGCAATCCATTTCACTTGACTCCGGTCGCAAGCCGCGAGGGGCAGCCATGAGCGAAAACACGCCCATTGACGAAGTTGCTCGCCCCGACGCGCCGCCGCCGGAAGGCGATGGCCAGTTCGCCGAAGACCAGACCCTGACGCCCGAATTCGTGCGCTCCGTCTCAGACGCCATTGAGGCGGAGGACGCGGATGCGTTTGAGGGGCTGACAAACGAACTTCACCCCGCCGACGTGGCCGACCTTATCGGCTTGTTGCATGAAGAAGATCGCGAAGCCCTGATTTCGCTTCTTGGCGGCGCGCTTCCCGCTGATGTGCTTGCGGAACTCGATGAAGACCTTCTGGAAGACATCATTGAGGTCATGGGGCCAGCGAAAGTCGCTGAGGCTGTCTCCGAGCTGGACACCGATGATGCGGCTTTCGTCCTTGAAGATCTCGACGAAGAAAAACAGGCGGAAATTCTTGCCTACGCGCCCATCGAAGACCGGTTGGCCTTGCGCGCCGCCCTCGATTTCGAAGAGGAAAGCGCCGGCCGTCTCATGCAGCGCGAGTTTTTCGCGTCGCCTGCTTTCTGGACTGTAGGGCAAATCATTGATCGTATGAGAGGCACGGAGGAGCTGCCCGATCGCTTCTACGAAGTCTTTGTCGTCGATCCGGCCTTCAAGCCTGTCGGGTCGGTTCCATTGTCGACTCTTCTGAAATCGCCGCGAGAGACGGTGATCGAAACCATCATGATCAGTCGTAACATGCGGACTGTTCCGGTCACGATGGACCAGGAAGAAGTCGCTTATCTCTTCGAGCAATATAACCTCATCTCTGTGCCGGTTGTGGACGACGCAGAGCGGCTGATCGGTATGATCACCGTGGATGATGTCGTCGAGATGGTCCGTGAGGAAACACACGAGGACATGTTGGCGCTCGGCGGCGTTGAGGCGGATACGGGTCTGAACGACACAGTGTTTGAGACCGTGCGGTCACGGTTTTCCTGGCTCGCTGTGAACCTTGTGACCGCTATTCTAGCCTCACTGGTTATTGCTCTTTTTGACGGCGCTATCGGTCAGATTGTGGCGCTCGCGGTGTTGATGCCGATTGTCGCCTCCATGGGCGGCAACGCCGGAACACAAACGCTGACGGTTGTCGTGCGTTCGCTTGCGACAAAAGACCTGACAGCCTCCAACGCGACGCGCATCGTCCTTCGCGAAGCACTGGTTGGATTACTCAATGGCGTTCTTTTCGCCATGATCATGGGCGCGCTCGCAGGCGTCTGGTATTTCGCCAGCGGATGGGGTGGACAGGATGATGCGGTGCGGTTGGGACTTGTTGTCGGCGTGGCTATGGTCGTCAATCTGCTTTGCGCAGGGCTTGCCGGCATTCTGGTGCCGATCAGTCTGCAACGCGCCGGCGCCGACCCTGCAGTGTCATCGGCGGTCTTCGTGACGACCGTGACCGATGTAGTCGGCTTCTTTGTATTCCTTGGCCTCGCCGCGGCCGTGCTCCTGCCGGCTGCAGGATAATTTACGCCGCAGGCGGAGCTTTTTTCACTGACCGTTGCGCCCAGTATACGAGGCCGCCAGCTAGCAGGATCAGGGGCAGGCCAGGCTCAGGCGCGTCGACGGGCGGCTCTTCGGGCTCGCATTCCTCATCGTCGGGATTGTCTTCATCACAGGGCGGTTCTACCGGCGGAATAACCACGACGGGGGGAATTACAGGCGGCACCACCGGCCAGCCCGGAAAAAAGGGCGGCGGCAATACGTCTACGGGCGCCGGTGGGGGCACTCGTTCTTCAGTTGGCGGAACCCGCCGCGTTTCCAGTGGGGCGACCGGATTATATCCGGCCAGCCGGGTCGGAACCGGACGGGGCGCTAAAAAGACTCGGCGGCGGCCCTCCTGGGGCCTTCGTCGCCGCAGCAGCCGCAATTGACCACAATGTCATTGCGAATGTCGCCAACGGCGCGCGCATACCAGGCCTCGAACTCGTCTTCGGTCATGGGGCCGGAATTGTTCCTGCCGCCAATCCCGCCTGTAAACAGGATCGCCAGCGCAATGATCGCGGCGGCGATAATGTTCGTGATGCCATTACCCAACATAAGTCACCTCAAACGCCCCCGGGCCCATATTAACACTTTTTAGCGGGTGAAGGGGGCTCTCCAGCAAGCCTTCTCACAAGTCTTGTGCCAGATTCGGGCGACACTATTTCCAAAAGGATATGAGAAAATCCAAATGAAATCAGTATGTTGGGCGAAAAATACAGCGATTGTGGAAAACCGGATCGGGACTTCGCCGTGTGAAAACCCGGCTGGACTGTGCCGTTTCGGCGCCGCGTCTGGCTGAAAATCAGGTGGATTGACGCCTCCGGCTACCCAATCGGGCCCTCTCGTGGTAGGAAACGTTAACGACGAGTGACGGGGGAGTCGCGTGCGCGAGCGCGCTGACGGGCGCGGCTTCCGGAGTAAGCTTCTCAAGTTGAGGGCTAGGTTAAGAGGGGGTTTGAGCGGGTCTAATGCGGACGGGAGAGACCGGTCTTAATCTGATCAAGGGGTATGAGGGACTGCGCATGTCTGCGCATTACGCCCCTACCGAAGAATGGACGGTGGGCTATGGCCACACCAGCTCGGCGCGCCATGGCATGAGCGTTACCGAGGGCGACGCAGAGCGTCTCCTGAAGGATGACGTACAGCCTATAGAGCAACTCATTGGCGATACAGTACGCGCGCCGCTCAATCAGAACGAACATGACGCGCTGGTATCGCTTATATTCAATATTGGCGAAGATAACTGGCGGCGATCGACGGTGCTGAGAAAACTCAACGCTGGCGACAAAATAGGCGCTGCGAATGCGTTCGAGCTCTGGACCAAAGCATTTGTAAATAACGAACTCGCGACGCTTGACGGTCTTGTGCGTCGGCGTGCGGCGGAGAAGTCGCTTTTCCTGATGCCTACAGACGCGGCGCTGGTTGTTCCGTCGTCTGATGTTCACCCGGCGTCAGAATGCGAGCCGGAATTCATTTCCGATCGCGTCTATAATGCTAAGCCGCTTGTTGATTTTGACGAATACAAAAAAGACGCGAAAAAATCCCTGTCGCCGGAAGAACGCGCGGCGCGGACACGCTCGCTATTTGCTGCGACCCAGGCCTTGTCCGGCGATCCGTCCAAAATGATTATTTCCAAGGCTGAAGAACGGGCGGATATGGGCGTCACGATCGGCGCCTTGCTTGCGGGCTTGCTTGCTTTCGCCATGACGGGCGTTGGCGCCATTTTGCTGGTCGGGCAGGAAGCGCCGGGCATCGCCGAGGCGATGGGCCTGACTTATGATCGGTTTGCGACGATCTTTGAGAACCTGCCGATCTGGCTTTCCGGCATTGGCGCCGCCATGTCGTATTTCATCCTCTATATCCTTGTAAAACGCGCGGCGCGGCACGACCTCAAACGTCAGCGGGCCCGTGATCTCGCGCGTTTGCGCGTGGCGGAATAGCCCGGCGTAAAGCTTGCCGGAATGACATTGCACTTGATCAAATTATGCGCCGGCGCTGAAAGCGTCGAAGATCTTGTCGCGCGGATAGACTACCGGCGCGGCGTCAATGAAGCGGCGGGGCGGGGCCGGATACATGACCATGTCACGCGCATGCATCCGCGGCGCGAAAAAGAGCTTCTGAACGGCGGTTCGATCTATTGGGTCATCAAAGGCGTTGTCCTCGCGCGTCAAAATATCCTTGGTTTTGAACGCCGGACCGGAAAAGATGAGATCGAGCGAACGGCTATCCTTCTCGATCCGGCCTATATTCTGACAGAGCCGCAGCCGCGTCGCGCCTTTCAGGGGTGGCGTTACTTGACCGGTGAAGATGCGCCGAAGGATTTAAAAAAGAGGGGACGCAAAAGCCCCTCACCGGAACTGGGAGCGGAACTCGCGGAATTGGGGCTGTTGTAATGCAGATGATCAAAACCTTGGTGATGGGTGCAGGCGCTGTCGGCGCCGCCAGCGTTGCGTTGGTCGCAGTTCCAGATCATGACGCAGAAAAATCTGCGAATGAGAGTTCTCCGGCTAGCGAACTTTGCCTCAAAGGTGATCTTGATCTGTTCGACGGCGTTTCGTCGAAGTGTTTCTCGCGAGACGAATTGCTCGCGCTTCGCGACCGTCCCGTGGTCGATATGCAGGGACAGCCGGTAGCCGTTTCCATGTCCCATCCGACTGATATGAGTGTGCCTGCTGAAGACTGCCGGACATGCCGCGATTATGGCGAGATGAGCTTCGATGGCTGGTATGCCCTGAGTTCGCGAGAAATGCGCCGGGAGGCCTATTTTGTGCGCGCTTGTGGATTATTGGCGGCGCTTGCCAATGCGCAGCCTGCGAGCTCGACGTATTTTTCCAACGGCTCGCCAGAGGCGGAGGAAGTCGCAAAACTTGCCAGAACAATGAAGTTTGGTGAAGCGGGCCCCGGCGAGGATATTCATGTCGAGAAAGAGCCGGGCGCTATCTGGCGGATCTCTTCAGGCGACATGAACTGGCAGATCCATGAAATCGCCAATGCCGATTTCGATAATGACGGCGTGGAGGAAATCATGGCCTTTACGGTCGGCGCTCCGGAGGGGGGGACAGCAACTTTCTACAATGCAGGCCTTCTGGAGAAAGATGCAGCCGGGGCGGCGCTCGCTTTCACGCCCTTGTCCTATGGCCGTGACAAGGCCGCCGGCGCCGGATTGTAAGAATTTCACTCCAGGCCGCGCCGCTTGCGGCTTTTTTTTACGCTTTTTCATCAAGGCATTGGACCCGAAGCGCGGGATGCTTATTATATAAGCGATTCTGGATTCTCAGGGAGAAACCGGCTTTGCCAGTCATCAGATATCTCGGCGCAGTCCTGATCATGGGGTTTGTGTCAGCCTGCGCATCCTTTCCAGGCAGTTCGAACAGCGCTCCCGTAAGCGCTACAACAGACGCTGAAACGGCCCAAACCAAGGTCGCGGCGCTGGAATCGGAATTGGTGAAGCTCAAGTCCCAGAATGCGCGACTTGCGAATGAACTTCTGGCGCTAAAGCGTGAGCGCGACCAACAGCTATCGGAAGGCAATGCGCCGGAGCTAAAAGATCCGGCTCCCGAATTGCCCCCCGCTCCTGAGGTTATAGTGGATGGCGGGGCTCCGCGCCCTAACGCCGTTGTCGATGATGCCGCGTCGCCTGCGCTGGCCAAGACTGATGTGCCCGTTGAGACATCTCCGCGACTGGTTCAGCCGACTTTTGCGTCTAATGAAACGGTTTTTGAAAATGAAGCCGAGGGCGACATTCAAACAGAAAGCGTGCTCTTCGGCGTCCATCTGGCGTCTTACCGTCACATGGAAGAGGCGCGCACCGGATGGCGGCAGTTGCAACGGGAAAATCCGGATGAGCTGGGGCTTTTGGAGCCACGCCTTGAAGGCGTTGACGTGGAAGGAAAGGGCCGCTTCTTGCGCCTCATTGGCGGCGGTTTTGCATCGAAAGACAAGGCGGAAGTGCTGTGCGGCCAGTTAAAGACCAAGGGACTTTTCTGTTCCGTCGCCAGCTTTGAAGGCGAGCGTCTTTCACTCGCCGAAAACGGTGGTTAGTCGCTTTCTGGCGGCGCTATGTCGAAGGCGCGTTCGTCGAAAGTGATCCCGGTAAACTCCGCCGCACCTTCATAGCGGACCAAGAGCTCGCCTGCGCCAAGCGAGACATAACCGAACGGTATTGTAACTTTGCGTAGCGCTGCATCAGTGTAGCCAGCGACGTTGTCGCGCAGACCGAGCAGTTCTTTCTCGCCGCCTTCAGGCGTGTAGGTGACAATCAAACGTCCGAAGCTTGACCAGTCGCCTTTGGGCTCAATCGATGTTTCAAGCATCAAGAGGCCGTCATCGTCGCGCAGCAGATGAACGTCAGTGATCTTGGCGTCGGCCTTACCGCCATTGCGCAACATTACGGGGGCAGACAGGCCCAAACTCACATCCACTTGAAGACCAGTGCTTGCTTTGCGAAGCGCTGAGCGCGCCGCTTCTGTTTCAATCAGTAAATGAGACCGGCGCTCGCCCTTTGGTAGTTTCGCGCCTTTCTTGATCTCCACTCGGACTATCTGGCGCGCGCCTGGTTTCAGGCGAAAATTTGCTGGAGAAACTACGAGCCATGGCGCCGCACTCAGTTCCGCGCGCAGCGATGGCGCGGCCGGATCATAACCAGTTTCCGTCGCCGCCAAATCAGTCCAGGAAACTCTGGCGTCTATGATCCGGTCCGAGGGATTTGAGACTGTGAATTCGGCGACCGGGTTGTCCCGGCTCAGGACCTGACGCAGGGGAGACAGGCCCATATCCGCAGACGCAGAGGGTATGGTTAGCGCGAGCGCCAATACCGCAGAAAGCGCCGCCAGAAGGCCATATCTCTTCGCTATCGCCATAAGCCTCAGAATCGTCTCACAGTCGAAATTACACGGGGAGAGTTTCCCATGAGTAAGCAAAAAACATGAAAATCCGGCCTTTCGGGGCTGATAGCGGACGCATTGAATGACTCACGTAATCGTGCTCGGGAACGAAAAAGGCGGGTCCGGGAAATCGACCACCGCCATGCACCTCATTGTCGCCCTCTTACGCTCCGGCAAAAAGGTCGGTGCGATGGATCTCGATCTCCGTCAGGGGAGTTTGACCCGGTATTTGGAGAACCGTAAAAAGTTTTGTGAAAACAATGATAAAGAGCTTGTTTTTCCAACGGTCGTTACGGTGGAGCCCTCGGCGCTCGACAGCCGGGCGGAGTCTCAGAAGAAAGAGACGGAAAACCTTAAAACAGCTCTCAAATCGCTCGCCGGATGTGATTTTGTCGTAATCGATTGTCCGGGCGCCAATACGCATCTGTCCCGGCTCGCCCATTTGCATGCGGACACTATCGTCACGCCGCTGAATGACAGCTTTGTGGATTTCGACCTGCTTGCCAAAGTGGACCCGGGAACCGGCAAGGTGCTTGGCCCTAGCCTTTACAGCGAGATGGTTTGGACCGCCCGTAAACAGCGGGCGATGATGGGCGTTCGCGGCGGCATCGACTGGATCGTTATGAGAAACCGTCTGTCCGCCACACGGGCCCGCAACAAGAAAACCATGGGCGACAAGCTGGAGGAGCTGTCCTCCAGGATTGGTTTCCGGCTCGCCCGCGGCTTTGGCGACCGGGTGATCTATCGCGAGCTCTTTCCTATCGGGCTGACCTTGCTGGATCTTGGCGGGGTCAATTCGCCGGTGCGGCTTTCGACCATGAGCCATGTGACGGCGCGCCTCGAGATCCGTTCGCTGGTGGCGTCCTTGAAGCTGCCCGTGGAAGATCATCCCGAGGCCCAAACGTCGTCGGATGACGGCGAGAAAAAGAGCGCTGCGGCCGCCTGATCCCTATAAGACGGCATCGCCCTTGGCTGAGCATGCGTCTATGCTGGCTTCATGTCTCTGGCTCTGATCTCACTTCTTATCGCCTTCGCCGCAGCAGGCTGGCTGCTGTTCCGTATCGCCGGAAATCGTGAGGCGGGCGGAGAGCGTCCCATGACAGTGATGAAGCTGGTCGTCTGGCTTGCATTGTCAGCGGCGCTTCTGGCGGCGAAACTCTGGCCGCTGGCTTTTATGGTGCTGATTGCAGCGGGCGGCGTGACGGCGATTGAGGCGTGGCGCGCACGGGCGGGGCCTTCAGACGTCGGTGATGCGCCGCCTTCACCGCCCGTGCGCCGGATGAGTGAGGAGGAAGCGCTTTCCGTGCTGGGCCTCAAACACGGCGTCGGCCCGGAAGATGTGCGCGTCGCTCACCGCAGGCTGATATCACAACTCCACCCCGATAAGGGGGGTACGGATTACCTTGCAGCTAAGATCAACGAAGCGCGTGACTATTTGCTACAAAAAATTGACGGCTAACTTTTGAGCAAGTCGAAGCGCGGCTTTATAGTCTCCGGATAGTAGGCATTCGCCCATTGAGCGATCTCGCGCAGCACCGGGCCTAATGCACGGCCTTTTTGTGTAAGCGCATATTCATATCGCACCGGATTATTTTGATAGGCGGTCTTAGTGATGAGCGCATGCTCTTCGAGACGTTTCAATCGCTCTGCGAGAATGTTTGTGGTCATGTCTTCCGGGGATTTTAGAAAATCATTGTATCGACGGATGCCGCGAAAAAGATCGCGGATCACTATTAGCGACCACTTGTCCCCGACAATGTCGAGTGTCACCGCTAGCGGGCAGGGAGAGCGTTTGAAAGTTGGCGTCTGGTGCATCAGGTCTCGCGAGGTCACTTTTTTATTGCAAGTTAGGTCAGCGCCATGTAACTTGCAAAATAAAAGTGACCATTCGGCTTATGCTAGCCGGGAAACGGGAAGCCATGCCGCCAATCCGCGTCTATCACTCATTTAGAAGCCCATATTCACGGCTTGGTTTGCATATACTGGCGCGAGAGGGGCTAGAGGTTGAGCTGGCGCCTTTTACCGGGCCGCCTGATGGCGTTGCATTCAACGATCCAGTCGCAAACCCGCTGAAGCTCTCATATTACATGCAGGATGCACCGCGCATGACACTACGGATGGGGTTGCCGATTTCACCGCCGCAACCTTTCGACGTGGATTTAGCGCCGTCTTACAAGGCGGCTGTCGCGGCGGCGCTTGCCGGCAAAGGGCTTGCCTATGCGCTTGAAGTTTCAGACGCCCGCTGGGGCAAGGGAAAAGATATCTCTGATATGTCCGTGCTTGAAATTTGCGCGGAGAAGGCTGGCTGGGACAAAAGCGCTGTGAGCTCAGCCCAGGATGATCCGAGCGTCGCCGCGGAGATGAAGCGTCATTGCAACCTGATTGCCGAAGACGGCGTATTTGGGGTTCCTTTCGCGGTCATGGGCTCCAAAAAATATTGGGGCCACGATCGCTTCGGATTGCTTGTCGAAGACGCGAATAAAGAGGCTTAGGCTACGCCTTGATGTGATTGTTCATCGGGTGCTTTCAGCTCTTTTTCGTCACAGACCCGGTTGCGACCGGCGCTTTTGGCCGCGTAGAGGCAACCATCGGCGCGTTCAATCAGGCTTTCCATGGTGTCCGGTGCGTGCAGCTGCGCAACGCCCATGGACATGGTGATCACGCCAAGATCTTCATCGGTGCGCCGTTTGCGCAAACGGCGTGATTCAACGGCGCAGCGAATTTTGTCAGCAAGCTTGTGCGCATTTTCAAGTGTAGTGCCCGGTAGCACAACGGCGAACTCCTCGCCGCCGTAACGGGCGAGCATATCCATCCCTTTGACATTGGCGTTCATAACTTCGGCCACGAGCCGCAGGACCTGATCGCCAGTCTGGTGCCCCCAAGTGTCGTTGAATTTTTTGAAGTGATCGATATCGCCAAGGACCAGCGCCAAGGGTTCTCCGTTTTCCTTGGCTTCACTCATATGCTTTTCCAGCGAACGATCAAAAGTGGCGCGATTGGCGACGCCCGTCAGGGCATCTTGCATCGCTTCACGCTGGATAGCTTCCACATCGCGTTGCAGCGTGTTCACTTCTTCTATTGAAGCGGCGAGCCGGTCTTCCAGATACTGGTTTTCCTCACGCATGGTTTTCGCAACGGAAATAACGCCTTCAAGCAGGGCGCCGACAGCAGGAAACTTTTCGGTGGAATCGCGAAGCTGATCAGACATGTCCGAAAGTTTTTCGGAGTGGCCCTGAGCGCTTTCGCCGGTCTGCTCAACGATGTCATAGAGATCGGTGACCTCGGTATGAAAACGGGTCATCAGATCGATGACATCATTTGAGATGTCCGAGTGCTGGACAAGTTTTTTATAAAGCTGGTCCGCCTTTTCCTGCGTAACCTTGCCCGATGAGTCCATCGCTTTCTGGATATGCGCTGACAGGGAAGGGTTCTTCCCTTCGACATGGGCATACCAAAGCTCGTAATTTCGCGGCGTCGCCGCGAGACCGGTCTTTCTCAATGCCGCCAGCGCCAATTCCGCAAACTGATGCGTTGTTTCGTTATCCAAAATCATGACGCCCCTGAATACTAAACATGGGTGTCTTTCTCCCCGTTTCAGGAGAGCCTAGGCGAGCGCAGTAAAGGATTGCCTAAAGCGCTGCTCACGGCTGTAGGCAAAACCCTGAAAACGGGAGGGGTTAATCAGAAATTAACGGGCGACTTCGCGCATCAGGAAGGCGGGAACATGATCGCCCAGCCCAACTACCGCTTCGTCCCGTCGTCGTGAGGAAGGCGCGCGCGCCTCTCCATTGCGCCGGCGCGCCGGGGCGCGAGACTCACTACGCTGCGGCTTCTTCTGAGGCGCGGCGTTATCGTCTTCAACTGTTGTTGCGGCCGCTTTTTCTGCAGGCTTCTCAGCTGTCGCCGCCGGCTCATTGTCAGGCTGGCTGGATTCGGATTTGCGGTTACCGCGGCGGGAAGATGACCGACGTCCGCGGCTCTCCTTTGCATCCTTGCCGCCTCGAGAGCGGCTTTCCTGGCCAGGATTTTCCTCAAAGAATTTCGAGAAATCGAGCACTTCAATTTCTTCCGCGCCAATAGTTTTTAAAATGGCGTCGTAATGTTTGCCGTCCGCAGGGCTGACCAGCATCAATGCGGCGCCTTTAAGCCCGGCGCGGCCTGTGCGGCCAATGCGGTGAACATAATCGTCAGAATGGATAGGCACGTCGTAATTGAAAACATGGCTGACTGCGGGAATATCAAGCCCGCGCGCCGCAACATCTGAAGCAACAAGAAACTGAACTTCGTCGTTGCGGAACTTGTTCAGCGTTTCCATCCGAAAGGCTTGGGCGAGGTCGCCATGGATTGGCCGTGCGTTGAAGCCGTGTTTTTGTAGCGACTTCGCCACAATATCTACAGTCGATTTGCGGTTGCAGAAGATAATGCCGTTCTTCACGCCTTCTTGGCGAAGAAGCTCACGCAGGGCGTTGCGCTTTGTCTTATCGTCTTTTGTAGGCACCCGGACAATACGCTGGGTGATCGTTTCGGCCGTTGACGCCGGACGCGAAACCTCAACCCGGACGGGGTTGTGCAGGAACTGGTCCGTAATGCGTTGAATTTCCGGCGGCATGGTTGCGGAGAAAAACAGGGTCTGACGCGTCATCGGCGTCATTTTGAAAATCTTTTCAATGTCGGGAATGAAGCCCATGTCGAGCATGCGGTCGGCCTCATCAACAACCATCACCTCGATGCCGCTGAGCAGCAGCTTGCCGCGCTCGAACTGGTCGATGAAACGGCCAGGCGTTGCAATCAGCACATCTACGCCGCGCATCAGCTTCGCATCCTGGTCGCCAAAGGAAACGCCGCCAATCAAGAGCGCCATGGAGAGCTTGTGATTGACGCCATACTTCTCGAAATTTTCGGCGACTTGAGCGGCGAGTTCGCGCGTTGGCGCCAGCACCAGAGAGCGCGGCATGCGCGCCTTGGCTCGGCCTTTTGAAAGGCGCTCAATCATTGGCAGGGTGAAAGAAGCGGTTTTACCTGTCCCTGTCTGCGCGATGCCAAGGACGTCATGTCCCTGAATCGCCGGGGGAATGGCTTCTTTCTGAATAGGGGTCGGATTTTCGTAGCCAGCCGCGGCAATAGCTTCGAGAAGTTTCGGCGATAAGCCGAGATCAGCAAAAGACATCGAGTCTCCGTTTGGGTTTCGCCGGTGTAGCGCGGGAGCGCTTTTTGTCCGGTCTCTGTCGCATCGGCGGGTTGTTTCTCTCCAACGCCCCGCTCTTCCGCCGTGGAAGCGATGCGTCATCATGGGCAATGGGCCTCAAGGCCGGTTGCTGATGCAAAATAGGCGCTGCGTCTTATCGTGGGGCCAAGCGGACATCATCCGGGTAAGGCCGGTTGCGCGCGCTGCATCGCAGCATTGCGAGGCGGGAAGTAGGGAGCTTTCCGTGGAGAGTCAACGCTCAACGGCCGATTTCGGGGGATTTGGCGGGGTTTTGGCTGGTCCGGCGCCAAGATGTTGCTTAAAATCCGCACATGACACGCCACACGAAGACACTTCGCGCCCTGACGATTGTCGGGCTGCTTTGCTCTGCGCAGGCCTCATGGGCGAGCGAGGGGTTCGACAAACAGGCCTGCTCGTTGAACGGGCTCCCCTTATTTGGTGACGTGCAGGTGGTGGAGAGTTTTCCCGATATCCGGGTTCAGATCGTTACGAGCTTTCCGGATTTGAAAGTCGAGACCGTCGACAGCTTTCCGGACGATTGCGGTCAGTGGCGGTTTGTGGACAGCTTTCCTGACTTGAAAATTCAGTATGTCGAGAGCTTTCCGGATTTGAAAATCCAGCTGGTCACCAGCTTTCCCGGATGGCCTTGATCATCAACAGGAAGAGAAAATTGATGCGGCTCATTGTTGTGGCGTTTTTTATGGCTCTGGCGGCTTGTGCAGATGAGGAACCCGTCGCCGGACCATCGCCTGCGGACAGGTTCATGGAACGGATCGCAAGCCGTTGCGGTAACGCCTATGAGGGAGAAGTGGTTTCCGAAGACGCTGCGGATAAAGGATTTGCGCAAGAAAGGCTGGTTATGCAGGTGCGTGAATGCAGCGATGATGTGCTTCGTATTCCGTTCCATGTCGGGGAGGATCGCTCGCGCACCTGGGTAGTGTCACGCACGCAAGAGGGTTTGCGCCTAAAACATGACCATCGTCATGCGGACGGCTCGGAAGATGCTGTTACTCAATATGGCGGCGACAGCGCTGTGATAAGTGCCGGCCGCGCGGAGTTTCCGGTTGATCCGTTTTCTATTGACTTGTTTCAGCGTGAAGGGCTGGAGGCTTCGGTGACAAATGTCTGGGCCATGGAAATCTCCGATGATGTTTTTGCGTATGAATTATCGCGCGAGAACAGATTTTTCAGGGTGGAATTTGATCTGAACAAACCGGTCGCCGCTCCACCGCCGCCTTGGGGCGCTGAAGGCTAGAGGGCGTTCGCGCAACTTTAATATTCGGTAAGCTGATAGTCCCCGGATTACAAAATCCTGGTAGCTGCTCGTTTTCGGGCTTTAAGGGTTGTTTTCAAGAACATCGTTGCGCGGAACGGAGCTGTAAAAGCGGTGTTAACCATCCGAAGCCAGATGGAGATAACCGCTATGCGTATTTCTGCAAAAGTTAAGTTGCTTGCCTCGTCCATGTTTGTGGCGCCGCTCATTCTCGCGAACGCGAGCGCACAAACAAGCGCTGATGAGTTGAATTCCCAATCGTTGACCGAATTTCGTGCTGGCGTTGAGGCCGGTTTTGAAACGGAAGCGACGACGCCAGTCTACGACGATACAGATCTCGATCCGCGCGGCGAGGGCGATATCGATCCTTCTCTGGAGGCCGATGTTGATGTGGAGGCATCCACCGACGCCGAGATGAGTGCCGATGAGCCGCTATACGATGAGACTGATCTCGATGCCCGCGGAGAGGGAGACATCGATACCGAAGCCACCGTTGAGGCCGACGCCGATGAAACCTGGGAGGATGTTGAGGATGCGGCGGACGACGCTGCTGACGATATAGAGGATGCCGCTGACGACACCGGTGAGTGGGTCGAAGACGCCGGTGATGATGTTGGCGACGACCTTGAAGAAGCCGGAGACGAAACCGGTGATTGGGTTGAGGACGCAGCCGATGATACGGATGATGCGTTCGACGAGGCCGGTGACGAGATGGAAGAAGCTGTCGACGATGCTGGCGATGCCATTGAAGACGCCGTCGACGAAGTCGATGACCCGATGAAGTAAGGTCTAACTGCAGATTTGCAGTGGCGCCGCAGGCTTGGCCTGCGGCGCTTTTATTTAAGGTTTAGCAGATTCTTAAAGTGCGCCCTGGGCGTTGCGTTCATCGCGAGCATATAAAGCTTCACGCGTTTCTTCGGGCATGCGCATGGCGTCAATGCGGGCTTTTTCTTCTTTGAATTCCGCCAATGCCGCGCCTTCGAGCGTCTTGCCGGTGGTGTCGATTTTCAACCTTTGCGGATTCACCGCCGTACCGCGCAGGTGGACTTCATAATGAAGATGTGGACCTGTGGAGCGTCCGGTGGTGCCTACATAAGCGATAATGTCGCCTTGCCGGACGCGTTTGCCGGCACGCATGCCGCGAGCGAACCCGTTGAGATGGGCATAGGCCGTTTCATAGCCATTGGCGTGACGGATCTTAACGTAATTCCCAAAAGAGCCGTAGCGGTTGGCGCGTTCAATGACCCCATCGCCAGCCGCTTTAACCGGTGTGCCGCGCGGTGCGGCGAAGTCGACCCCTTTATGAGCACGGCGATAGCCGAGGATCGGGTGCTTGCGTGAACCGAAACCGGAGGAGAGACGCGCGCCGTCAATCGGTGTTTTCATCAGCAGGCGTTTCGCGCTCTGGCCTGCGGCGTCATAGAAATCTGGTCGGCCGTCACCGCCAAGAAAGCGGTAATAGCCTTTTTCGCGAGAGCGGCCGCGCCAGTTGAGGCGTGCAAACAAAATGTCACCGGCGGAAACGAGCTTGCCCTGATCATCATATTTGACTTCGAAGATCGCTTCGAATTCATCGCCGCCAAATATCTCTCGCTGGAAATCCACGTCATAAGAAAAAGCGTCGGCAAGATTGGCGATCACTTCATCGGGCGCGCCCACATGCTTGGCGGACATGTAAAGACTGCCATTGATGCGTCCGGCGATAGACATAATCCGTGTTGTCAACGGCACGGTCTTCTTTTCCGCAACCATCTCTCCGCCATTGACCCTTTTCATAAGGACCCTGTTTTCGGCGTCGGCGCGAAATTCAAGGCCTAGGAGGTGTGCGTCAGGGGTGCTGTGTTGCGCCGCCATTTCAAAAAGTGTCTGGTTGGGCCACCCAACGGTGAGAGCAAATTCCTGTCCCGGCAGCAGGCGACGCAAATCCTGATGTTTGCCAAAGGCATAGGCTGCGGCGTTGGCGTCTTCAGCGGATACGCCTGCGCGTTTTAGCGCTTCCACAAAGTTTTCGCCTCTGCTGAGGCGAACGCGAATTTCTTCCGGTTCCTGCGCAATATCGGCGGCGAAGACGACGGCGGGCGATATCCGTACGATGTCTTTGCGGACAAGGTCATTCGCGAAGAAGACGGGCGGCGGGCCGTCTTCGCTGGACGCATATTGGGTTTTTGCGACCTGCATCAGACTGACGGGCGGCGGCGGCGCAGTCTCTGGTTTCAGGCTCGGCGCCACGCCCGCGGTTTCGACGATGTCAGTTTCTTTCGTTGCGATCTTTGCATCTGCATCCGGCTTGATCCGCGGACTGAGCCCTTGCTGTGCGGGGGGCTCGGCGCCGGCAAGCGTCAGCGGTGCGCGCGCCGCGCGAGACTCTGCCAGAACTGCCTCGACAGAATTTTCTGCGCCGGTCGTATTAGACGCCACGGGGTTGACGGTCGGTGTCTGGTTAACGATTGGCGCAACTTTTTCTTCGCTGACCGGTAGCGCGGCGGCGATCGGCGCCTCGGGCAGGCGGGTTGGGGTCGAGGCGGCGGAAAACACCAAAAAAGCGCCGCCAGCGATCAGCACCGTCAGCGCGGCACCGAGAGCGGCCGGGCCCCTGCGCTTGCGCTCAAGCGGGCAATAGGCGTCGCCGCGCCCTGTAAGGGTCTGACCTGTATGAACAAACTCGTTCGACATCTGCGCTTCGCCGCCGGTTTACTGCGCTACGATTTGCCTTTCGGCGGCCGTATCGCGCCTATCCTCGCACGCCTCGCCAAAGCCCGCAATTTCTTGCATTCTATTGGCGCCGCGCAGGGCTGATTAGACGAAATTGTCGTTAATCAATAGAGAAAAGCTGCGGTTGTGTTTGAGGGGTTGAGGTAACGCCATGCGGACGGTGCGGTTTCTGGCCATTGTCCTTGTGCTCACGGCCATTCTGGCTGCAGCTGTCTGGGTTTTCCGCCTGCCGCTTGCCGGCTGGGGGGTGCGCGCCGCCATGGCCTCCGCAGGGCTGGAAGCGCCGCAGGCGCGCGTCACGGCGCTATCGCTCGACGGGATCAGGCTTGAAGACGTGGCCGCTGGCCCGAAGGAGGCGCGCGGCGTCACCTTCGAAGCGATTGAGGCGGATTTTCACTGGCGGCGTTTATGGACTGAGCGCGCTGTCGATACGCTGAGAGCCGGGCCCGGCGTGTTGCGTCTTCGTATTGATGAGACCGGACGGATTTTTGTTCCGGGTCTGCCGACGGGCGGAGATGGGGGTGACGTCTCACTGCCCTTTGACCGGGTGAGTCTTAGTGATGTCGCGCTCCTCGTGGATGCGCCTGTGGGCGGCGCGCGTGGACGCGTGAGCGCTGACTATGACATTCAAACGGGGGGTGAGGCGTCATTTGATCTGTCCTCGAACCAAATCACCTGGAACAATGTTTTGCTCCAAAATGTTGAGAGCATGGCCGAGCTTTCGCTTGCAGCGGAGGGAGGCGTCACGCTTTCGGCGTCATTTGAGGGGGATGCTGAAACAGGCAGCATCAAAGCAAACAGGGTTGCCTTCAAAGCAACAGGCGAAGTCGGTTCATGGCGTGACTTGGTTGCGGGCGACAGAAAAGATCTCGCCGGGACTGCGCGGGTTGAGTTTGAAACACCCGAGATAGAGCTGCGTGATGGTGATTTGCAGGCGCTGACCAGCGCCGCACAGATGCAGACCGTCTTCGGTGAAAAGCTACAGAATGCAGCGCTGGCGGGTGCGCTCAATATTGTTTTTGGGGCGGATCTTGTTCAGGTTTATGTTCCCGCTGAGACGGAGGCGCTGGCTTTAACGACGCCTGAAGGCGCCTCGCTTACTTTTGCAGCGCAAGGCAATGCGCCATTTTACGCCCGCGCCGATGGGCGTGAGACCGCTTCCTTTCAATTCGTGCTGCAGTCCGACGGCGCGGACGCAAAAGGCGCAGCCGATCTGGAACGTGAAGGAGACAGCTGGCGTATCGCTGCGCCGATTGATGTCGGAGCGTTCACGTCCGACGCTCTTTCGCTCGATGGCAGCCGCATCGATATATCAGCGCAAGCAACCGGTTCCGATATTATCGCAGATCTTGCGCTCAAGTCCGGTTTACGAAAAGCGAAGATTGGCAGGCTGACTATCAACGATGCGCCTTTCAACGGCGCCTTCCGCATTACTGCCGATATGAATGCACAACGCGCGCGCGTTGTGAGCAAGACCGACTGTTTTAACATTGAACACGGGCGTGGCCGTCTTGACGGACAGGAGCTTGATATCCGGCTTTCGGAAATCACGCTTTGCAATGCCGAGGGGCCGCTTGTCGTCTACACATGGACGGGAGAGGCGGCCTGCACAGTTTCAGGTGAAATCGCCGCCCGCGATGGATCGGTGCAATTTGGAAAGACTGTCGCAGAAGGCCGCCCGCCGGTCGTGCGCTTCGATGCGTCTTACCATCCGGCGCTGAAACACACGACGATCAAAGGCGGCGTCGCCAATGGCGCCATGACGATCAATGACGCGATCGAGATGTCTGGCGTTATCGGCGAGTTCGATTTCGAACTTGATGCTCAGGAAATGACAGCGGAAGCGACGGTCAATCGCCTGCGCATCGCACAGCATCAGGGACCGGAAAGCCGTCTATTGATGATCGCACCGGTGATGGCATCCGGTGAAGCGCAACTTGAAGGGGCGGAAACGCGTTTTTCCTATGCGCTCACCACACCTGAAGGCTTCCGGCTCGGCGCCGGCATGGGTGTCCATCAAATGCAAACCGCCAGCGGCGAAACAACCCTCACGCTTGAAAACCTGACCTTCTCTCCCGTTGGTCTTCAACCGAACCGGATATCTCCTGCATTGAAGGGAATTGTGAATAACGCAGACGGTAAGATGGATGGCGCCGTCCGTTTTGCCTGGGCGCCGTCCGGATTTGAGTCGACGGCGGAATTGTCGCTTGAAAAAATTTCGTTCGCCGGCCCGACGCAGGCCGTCACGCGAACCAACGGCGTGAGCGGAACCGTTAAGCTGACAAATCTCTTCCCGGTTACGACAGAGGGGTTTCAGACAATCAATGTCGCCAGCGTCGATATGGATGCGCTCCAACTGGGCGCGGGCGTCATCACGTTCGAGTTGCCGGGGGACAATACTGTCGGCATTTCACAGGCGGCGTTTCCCTGGTTCGGCGGACAGCTTGCCGTCGAAGACGCCACCGCAGGCTTTTCCGGTGAGGCGCTGATTCCGTTGAAGGCGCGTAATGTAGACCTGGAACAGGTTTTTGATTTCTTCGATGTGGAAGGCCTTTCGGGCGAGGGTATTTTGAGCGGGGACTTGCCGCTTATTTTCGAAGGCGGACGGGCGCGCATTGAAGACGGCTTCATCCAGTCTCAAGGGCCTGGAGTCATCAGATATGTAGGGCAGGCGGCGACGCAGGCGTCAGCGGCCGGAGAGAACGCAAAGGTCGCCTTTGATTTTTTGCGCGACCTTCGTTTTTCGGAAATGGAAGTGACAATCAACGGCGCTCTCGATGGCGAGATCAAGTTCGGCATGCGCTTTGAAGGCTTTGGCGACGTGACCGTGCGCAACCGGAATGTGAAGGATGTGCCCGTTCTCTACCGCATCAATCTTTCTGTTGAGAATATCGACCTTCTGCGTCAGGCCAATATATCTGAAGTCATCAAGTCAAGGATTCAGATGGAGCTTTCTGATGAGGAATGAGCTGAAATACGGCGAAATCCCGTCACAAGGCGCATGAATAAGCCTATTTTTCGCCTCAGAGTTCGGCTACTTTAGTCGGGTTGCGTGTGACGGATATCACTAGGAAGGCGGAGGGCAAACCTTCATGATGAAAACGCGGAATTTGTTGTTTGTGGTTTTGGCTCCGGTTGCGATTGGGCTTGCCGCCTGCAACACCGTCAAACTTGAAGGCGGAGAAAAGCCGATTGAGGTCAATCTCAACGTCAATGTCACCGGTGAGGTGCGGGTTAAACTCGAGCGTGAGATCGAGGACGCCATCGCCCAGAACCCGGACATTTTCTAAGGGGGATGCAACATGGAATATTCAATGAAAAAAACGTTCGTTATGGGCGTCGCTGCTGCGGGCCTTATGCTTTCAGCGCTGATGGCTCCATCGCTTGCTGCGAGCGCGCTCGTGGAAAACGCGAAAAATAACTGCATCGTCGGTGAGCAGGCGGACGGCTATATGGGCGTTGTCACTGGCGCTGATGCGAGCGCCGATCTGCGCCGTGAAATCCGCGACATCAACCAGCAGCGCAAGGCGGTTTACGCCAATCTCGCCAAGCGTAATGGCGTGACTGTTGAGGTTACAGCAGCGCTGACGGCGGAAAAGCTGATGAATCAGGCCACGCGTGGGCAATGCATCCGTGATGCTTCCGGCGTCTGGATCAAGCGATAAGAACAAGCCAGCGTCGAGCGAATCAGGGATAAGGGAGCTTTCAGCATTGAGAGTTCCCGCCCATGTCCGAAGCCTTTGATATTACGCCGCCTGACGATGAAGGTCCCGATGCGCTTGCGCTGTCGGCCTTGCTTTCCTCCCGTGTCTGTCATGATCTGATCAACCCCGTGGGGGCGCTGAGTTCAGGCCTTGAAGTGCTTGACGACCCTTCCATGGAAGGGGCGATGCGCGATGCGGCGATGGACCTCATTCGATCAGGCGCGCAAAAGGCGATTGCTCTTCTGTCCTACGCCAGGCTCGCCTATGGCGCCGCCGGAGGGTTCGGGGCCCAGATCAGTCTGGAAGACGCCCAGAAAGCGCTTGTCGATCTCTTCGCTATCACCAAAGCTGACCTTCAGTGGCACATCGGCACGGGGCTGGCGGCGAAAGAAAACGTCAAAGTGCTGATGGTGCTCGCCTATGCGGCTGCAGACAGCGTTCCGCGTGGCGGCACTGTCACGATTGAGGGCGATATTGAGAATTTCACGATTACGGCGACGGGTAAGAAGCTGCTTTTGAATGACGCTCTTGTGCGTGCGCTCGATGGCGACGACACCGATATCACCCCGAAATTCACGCCGGCTCTGATCGCCTCGCGGCTGATCGAGTCAGCGGGCGGCGCCATCAAGGTGGAGCGTACAGAAGAGGAAGTTGTCTTCCGGGCGGCGTTCGGTTCTTAATCGCGATTAACACATTCCTCACCACGGCGTTAATCCTGTGCTAACGCGGTCAGTGCAAAGTTGAGCCAGATCCCATCAGAAATGGATTTCTGGCCATGACCGCATCGAAGACCTGCCTAGTCGTTGACGATTCCGAACTCATTCGGGAAATCGCCGGCCGCATTATCACTGATCTCGGTCTGGAGGCCGAAGACGCCGCCGATGCTTCGGCGGCGATTGAATATTGCCGCGCCGAAAAGCCGGCCGCTGTTTTTCTTGACTGGGACTTGCCGTCCATGGGCGCCCTCGATTTCCTGCGCGAAGCAGCGTCACTGGAAGGAGATCGCCCGGTGATTATCCTGTGCGCGACGGAGAACGATCATCAGCAATTTACTCTCGCCAAAGCTGCGGGCGCGGCGCACCATATCCTCAAACCCTTCGATAAATGCTCTATAGCCGCGAAGCTTGCGGAAATTGGTCTGATCGATCCCGTCTCGGAAGCCGCGAATGGTTAGACGCCGGACAAAATAATTCGCCCGGTTCGCACTTTGTCATAGTGCGGTCACGGTGAATGGGTTTATCTCGTTGGCATGTCGCTGATCCAGCTTATCGTTCTAGCCGTTATTCAGGGGATTACGGAATTTCTTCCGATCTCCTCTTCGGCGCATCTGATCCTTGCACCCCTTGCCGTATCAGGTTGGACGGACCAGGGGCCGTTGATTGATATTGCCGCTCATGTCGGATCGCTGGTCGCCGTGCTTCTTTATTTCCGTGAAGAGACCGCGATGCTGTTTCGCGGCGGCGTCGATATGCTGCGCTTCAAGCCAAGTGATGATCGCAAACTGTTTTTATTCATTGCCGTGGCCACCATTCCGACTTTGGCGCTGGCGGCCGTTTTCGTGCTTTTGGATATAACGGACGCCCTGCGTTCGCCTATGGTGATCGGCTGGACCAGCATCATCTTCGGCGCTCTTTTGTGGTTCGCAGACCGGACGAAGGGGGAGCGCGAAGGTCTGGACCGGATCACCTGGCGGGATGCCATCGCCATTGGTTTGGCCCAGATGATTGCGCTTGTTCCAGGCGTTTCGCGTTCTGGCGTCACGATGACCATGGCGCGGTTTTTAGGCATGACGCGCACTGAATCAGCGCGGTTTTCCATGTTGCTCGCGATCCCGACTATCCTTGCCCTCGGATTTTTTGCGGCGATTGAAATTGCACGGGAAGGCGCAGGCGCGACCATGTCCGGCGCCGCCATCGTTGCGGTGCTGTCTTTTGTTTGCGCGTATGCGGCGATCGCCATCCTCATGCGTTTGACGCGCAGCATCAGCTTTACGCCTTTCGTCATTTACCGGGTTATTTTTGGCGTAATCTTGCTGGCCATGGCTGGAACTTTGGCGGCTGCTTGAAAAGCCTCATGAGGGCCGCAAAAACGTCTTGGCTTTGGCGGGATTTCTGGTCATGACTCCCACGCGACATTTGAAAGCCCGTTATGGACGCTTCTCTTCTCAATTCCGCTCCCATCACCGCTGACGGCGTTCGCGCCGCGGCTGCGCGCCTGTCCGGCAAGGCAGTGCGCACGCCGCTGATTGAGAACGAAAACCTCAATGCAATCGTGGGCGGTAGGGTGCTACTCAAGGCGGAAGTCCTCCAGCATTATGGTTCGTTCAAATTTCGCGGCGCCTATAATCTTGTATCGCAATTGACGGAGGAAGAGCGGCGTAAGGGCATTCTCGCCTGGTCGTCAGGCAATCATGCGCAAGGCGTTGCGCTGGCGGCGCGTATGTGTGGCGCTCATGCAACGATCATCATGCCGGCCGATGCGCCGGCGATCAAAACCAACAATGTAAAAGCGCTGGGCGCCGATATTATTTCCTATGACCGCTACAACGAAGACCGTGAAGCCATTGCTGAGCGCGTCATTGCTGAAAAGGGTATGGCGTTGGCGCCGTCTTTTGATCATCCGCATGTCATTGAGGGGCAGGGGACAGCGGCGCTTGAGACCTTCGAAGAGGCAGCTGCTCGGGGCCTGTCCCTTGACGCGTTTATCGTATGTTGCGGCGGCGGCGGCCTGACGGCGGGTTGCGCCACTATTCTTGAAGATGTTTCACCGCAGACTGATGTCTGGATCGCGGAGCCGGAAGGGTTCGATGAGACCTGGGCGTCCATACGCGACGGGGTTCGTCATCGCGCCGATGTCAGTCGGCGCACTATTTGTGACGCCATTGCGAGCCCTTCCCCGGGACGGCTGACGCTGCCGATCATGGAGCGGCTGGTGCGCGGTGGACTAACGGTTACCGAAGAGGATGTTCGCCGGGCGATGGTCTTCGCATGGCGTGAGTTGAAGCTGGTAGTGGAGCCGGGCGGGGCGGCCGCCCTTGCGGGGCTTCTTTCCGGGAAATTCGACGTGAAGGGTAAGACGACAGCGTTGACGCTTTCCGGAGGGAATGTGGATGCGCCTCTTTTTGCTGCAATTCTGGAAGACCGTCCCCTGCCGGCCTGAGCGCTGCGCTGGGGGAAATCTTGACATCCGCCTTCACGATCCCGCGTGTGGAAAATGCGGATATTGAATTGTTACAATATATCCCCATATCCAGAACAAATGAAAACGGCGGCCTGGCCATTAAAGGGTCAAATGATCGTCATTTCTGATCGGTAAAGAAAACTATCGGTTTTTATGTCCGGCGTTCACGGTTTGCTAGCCAGTTTCCCTGCAAAATCAAAAAAACGCCCGGATCCAGACAAGAGGGATCTGACAAAGGAAAAGACCCATGACTTTGATGAAAAACGGCGCGATTTTTAATGACGGAGAAGAAAAGTCCCTGTCTGCGCGTGATTTCGCAGAGCTCGGAGGGCGGAAACTCGTCTATGTGCGCACCGTCGCCGCACGCGATGTCCTTGATGACCTGATGGACGATGAGGGCGAAATGGCGATAGAAATTGAAGATGGCGACATTCTCTATTCGGTGCACTCGTCCAGCGGCGAGCGTTTGGCGCTTGTGGGCGACCGTGATCTCGCCTTCGCGGCGGCGCGCCAATATGAAATGAACCCCGTCAGCGTTCACTGACGTTTCGAGCTGTTTCAGAAAAAACTGATTTGCGCTTAAGCGGCGTGGTGCTTTTGATCCGCCGTAGCGATGGCGAACAAGGCTTCCGCCGAATCAGCGCCGCGAAGGGCGTCGCGGGCATCTTCATCGCGAAGCAGGCGGGAGACTTTGGCGAGCGCCTTCAAATGCGCTGCTGTGGCGTTGGCCGGCGCCAGCAGCATAAAGACGAGATCAACAGGCTGGTCGTCGAGCGCATCAAAGCTGACAGGCGCTTCCAGACGCGCCAGCACGCCAACAATCTTTCCGAGACCTTCGATTTTGCCGTGGGGCAGGGCGACGCCGTCGCCCACGCCCGTGGAGCCAAGCTGTTCACGCTCCAGCAGGGTCGACATAATATCCGCCGCCGGACGGTCGATTAGCCCGCTTGCCTTATCAGCAAGCGCCTGCAGCGCTTCGCGCTTGCAGCACGCCCGGAGGTTATGGATGACGCCCTGAGGGCTGAGAAGGTCTTCAAGTCCCATTACGCTCACGCAAACTCTTTCACTGGCTCCGCACCCCTACGAATAGTCCAAGCTGTTAAGAAGTTCCTTAAAGTTCGGCCCGTTCAACTAAGGGTGTCAGCCCCGCTGCGCCGTCAGCGAGGCCGCCTTTAGCCCTAAGAGGCTCCGGGATCAACCCATCCGATATGACCGTCGCGGCGGCGGTAGACCACATTGATTCGCCCGTGCGCGGCGTTTTTGAACACCACCGCAGGTTGTTCAGCCAGATCCAGCTGCATGACCGCTGCGCCAACCGTCATTTCCCGCAAGGTCGTCTGGCTTTCGGCCACAACGATGGGGTTCGGATCGGCCTCATCCTGGTCACCGCCTTCTTCTTCCTCACCCAGGGGTTGAAGCATGTAATAGGAGGCGTTTTCCGCAGGCAGGGGCTCTTTACCATTGGTATGGTGCTTTTTAAGCCTGCGCTTGTAGCGCCGCACCCGTTTTTCGAGCTTTTCCAGGCTCTCCTCAAAGGCGCTATAGGCGTCGCCGCCTTCGCCATGAGCCGCCAGAAACACGCCAGAAGCGAGGTGGGCTGTTACATCACAACCAATGAGATGTCGCTCTTTGGAGAAGGTCACGGTCGCTTCCGCGCCGCGATCGAAATATTTGTGAACGCTGTCTTCGAGTTTGTCAGAAACATGGTTTTGCAAGGCGTCGCCCAGATCCATGTTTTTACCGCTGACCTGAATGTCCATTGGACCTCCTGAAAGTGGCGGCTCTCCCCCGGAGCACCGCGCCACCGCCATTATATTGGCGCCGGATGCGCGGATTAAAGGGTTAGATCGCCGTTTGCAACATCGCCCGGCGGCGCTGGACAGAAGAGGGAATATTCAATGTTTCCCTATACTTAGCAACCGTCCGGCGGGCGATATCCACGCCTTCCGAGCGCAAGATTTCGACGATCTTGTCATCCGAAAGGACCGTGTCCTTGGTCTCGGCCTCAATCATCTCCCGAATGCGGTGGCGGACCGCCTCGGCGGAGTGGGCTTCGCCCCCCGAGGAGGAGGCGATGGAGGCCGTGAAAAAGTACTTCAGTTCGAAAAGGCCGCGCGGCGTCGCGATATATTTGTTCGACGTCACACGCGAAACCGTTGATTCGTGCATTTCGATGGCGTCGGCGACAATTTTGAGGTTGAGCGGGCGCAGATGTTTGACGCCATAGGCGAGAAATGCGTCCTGCTGGCGTACGATTTCACTCGCAACCTTCAGGATGGTTTGCGCGCGCTGATGCAGCGATTTCGCAAGCCAGTTGGCGCTGGCGAATTGTTCCGCGATGAAGTTTTTGTCTTTTTCATCTGCGCCGTTTACGGACGAAATCTCTGCATAATAACGTTGATTTACAAGAATGCGGGGCAGGGTCTCGCTGTTGAGCTCAACTTTCCAGCCGCCATCCTGAGACTTGGTGACGAAGACGTCTGGCGCAATCGCCTGAACGACACCGCCGCCATAGGCGTAACCGGGCTTTGGCGTGAGGCCGCGCACTTCCGCAATCATGTCGCGCACGTCTTCTTCGTCGGCGTTGGTTGCTTTCATCAGCCCCTTGAGATCGTTTTTAGCGAGAAGCTCAATGTTTTCTACAAAAGCCTGCATCGACGGATCAAAACGATTGGCGTCAATCAGCTGAAGTTTCAGGCACTCTTTAAGGTCGCGAGCGCCGACGCCGGACGGATCGAACGTTGTGATCATGGCGTGCGTTTCTTCAACGTCGGTGAGTTCAGCGCCAAGTCGGTCTGCAACGGTGAGCAGATCCTCGCGCAAATAGCCGGCCTCGTCGATCATATCGATGATATAGGCGCCAATGAAAAGCTGCATCGGCTCGCGTGTCGCCAGATGCAATTGTTCTGTCAGGTGATCGGCGAGCGAGATTTCCTTTTTCAGCGTGGCCCCGAATTCCTGATCGCCGTCAAGGCTGCGGCCGGAAGACGCTGACGTCCAGTCATTCGGCTGATAGTCGCCATAAGCGGCGTCGCTGCCTGAGCTGTTGGGGTCGACATCATCATATTCGACGTCGAGCGAATCGCGCGCTTCCTTGGCGTTCGCCTGGTCGACCTCGCCAGAACTTTGGGTCGCGTTTTCTCCGTCATTCGTTTTTTCGCCGCGGCGTTCAGCCGGGCCGTCGGACGGAGTCTCGTCACGCTCTAAAAAGGGATTTTCTTCGAGTTGTTCGGCGACATATTCCGAAAGCTCGAGATTGGACAGTTGCAACAGCTTGATCGCCTGCTGCAATTGCGGCGTCATGACGAGCTGCTGGGATTGTCTGAATTCTAATCTCGGAGCTAACGCCACAACGCCCCCTTATCCTTCCTTTACATCTGGAACCGGTCGCCGAGGTAAACCCGGCGAACATCTTTGTCGCCGACGATTTCGCCGGGCGCGCCTTCCAGAAGCACCTCGCCTTCATGAATGATGTAGGCGCGGTCGATGATGTCGAGAGTTTCGCGAACATTATGGTCCGTAATCAGGACGCCAAGACCGCGATCTTTAAGATGCGCCACCAGTTCGCGGATTTCCGCGATGGCGAGCGGGTCGATACCGGCGAAAGGTTCGTCCAGCAGCATGAAGGACGGCGCCGTTGCAAGCGCACGAGCGATCTCCACCCGGCGGCGTTCACCGCCCGAGAGCGCGATCGCAGGCGCATTGCGAATGTGGGTGATATGAAATTCGTTCAGAAGATCGTCGATGATCGTCTGCTGTTTGTCTTTGTTGCGTTCAACAAGCTCGACCACGGCGCGCAGATTTTGCTCTACGGTCATGCCGCGAAAGATTGAGGCTTCCTGCGGCAGATAGCCGACGCCGAGGCGCGCGCGCTGATACATGGGCAGATTTGTAACGTCATTACCGTCGATCATGATGCGGCCGCGGTCGGCGGGGATCAGTCCGGTGATCATGTAAAAGCAGGTTGTCTTGCCGGCGCCGTTGGGGCCCAGAAGGCCGACGACTTCACCGCGCTTCACCGACATCGACACGCCGCGCACAACCGGGCGTCGTTTAAACGATTTTCCCAGATTCTCAGCCGCCAGCGCGCCGCCGCCCTCAATCACTTTGGGCTTCAGCTTTTGTGGCTGGGCGCTTTGCGCCGGAGAGGTGTCGTTTGTCGGTTCCATCTGGTCGCTCATTAAGCGCATCTCTCTTTAAAGTTCAGTGAAGGCGTCTTGTAATCGTTAATGTGTGTTCAGACTTGCCATTCTTTATGACTGTTCGTCGTCCTTGCCGGTGAAAAACAGGCCGCGAATGCGTTTTCCGGCTTCAGGGGTAAACAAAACCTTACCGCTATCGATCCAGTAGGTGATTTTGCCAGCGGACATGACCTGTTTGCCCTGGGTGACGATGACATTATCGGTCATGACAATGGTGCGGGCGTCATTGTTGAAAACGGCGCGTTCACCGGTAATCGCTTCCTCGCCGTTGGAATAACGCACGGAGCCGATGGCGGTGATGGTTTCAAAGTCGCCTTCATCGGTCAGCACGGCCTCGAGCCGTTCCGAGATCAGGATTGCAGGGCCCTGGACCACGCGGACATTGCCGGTCCAGACGGCGAGATTGTCCTGGAATTCAGCAGTATCGCCCGTGATATCGATCGGTTCCTCGCTGTCGCCGGCGGCGATCAGCTGCGCGGCGCCTGGCGTCACGGCGCAAAGGAAAAAGGCGGCGGCTAAAACGATTTTTTGAATCATTGCGGCTTCTCGATGTCCACTTCTTTCAGCGCCGGCCGGCCAGTGTCGGCGGCTTCATCGTCGGGCTTGGCTTCAGTATTCTTGGGATAGATGCGCATATGCACATTGCCTTCGAGGACCACGCGGCCTTCGCCGTTATAGGCTTTCATGCGTTCAGCGGTGAGTTCGCGGCCATTGGTTCCTTGGCCGTCGACGCCGGTTTCGCTGGTGACGACCTCATCCTTGATGGCGACCGTGGCGGTAGGCGTATGGAAGACATACACCTCCGATCCTACTTCATGTTGCAGCGTCACCTTATCCTCAAGCTCCAGAATATTCTGGTCGGATCGGTAAACGCCTTTGTCTGCGCTCACAACCGTGGAGCCGTTATTCTCGCCCTGCACGGCGTGGGGATGGTCCAGCGTGACGACGTCTTTCAGGTTTGTGTTCTGACGCGCCACAGCCGCAGTGATTTCGAAAGGCTTGCCTTTGTTGTCGACCCCGGCGAAGCGCGGGCTCGCCATGCTCAGCTCTTCGGCCGAGGCGTCGATATCCTTGAAGTCGTCCAGAAAGGCGTCGTCGACATCATTGGAGCTGGTATTGAAGAGAAATGCGCCAACAAGAACAAGGGCGAGGATTGGCAGCGCTATTCGCAGGCGACGGACCATACGCGAACGGGCTGCGGCCTGGTCGCCCGTGGTGCGTGCGCCAGAGGGCAGGCTGTCGAGAACGCGCCGCCGGGAGGCGAGCTGCGTCGGCTCTGCTGGCCTGTTCTCTTCCGTGACGAGCGTCGTCATGTCCGCGTGCGATTTCCTATGAATTCCAAGAGCTTCGTTGCGCCGCAAAAAAGTCCACAGCGCTTCTCTTCATATAGTCGCGCGGCGGCGGGAGGGAAGCAAGAGGCGCAAATTTCCCTCTAAAAACCGGCGCTTTGGGGAGGAAATCTCAGGAATGGGCGAAAATATCGACCTCAGGCCAGCCGGCGAGGTCCAGCGCCGCCCGGTTTGGCAGGAATTCGAAGCAGGCCTCGGCCAGGTCCATGCGCCCTTCGCGGGCCAGCATGGCGTCCAGTTTTTCCCTCAATGCGTGAAGGTGGAGGACGTCCGAGGCGGCGTAGTCCACCTGGGCGTCGGAGAGCTGGTCCGCGCCCCAATCGGAGGATTGCTGCTGTTTCGAGACGTCGACGCCGAGAAGTTCGCGGCAGACATCCTTGAGGCCGTGCCGGTCCGTATAGGTGCGGCAGAGTTTTGAGGCGATCTTGGTGCAATAGACCGGCGCTGTCTCTACGCCGAGCCATTGCTTGAAGGCGGCGACGTCAAAGCGCGCGAAATGGAAAATCTTGAGGACTTTTGTGTCGGCGAGCAGGGCCTTGAGCCGCGGCGCGTCATAGGTCTTGCGGTCAAGCTGAACGAGATGCGCGTTCCCATCGCCGGCTGAAAGCTGCACCACACAGAGGGGGTCGCGGTGGGGGATCAGCCCCATGGTCTCCGAGTCGACGGCGACGACTGGGCCGAGATCAAGGCCTTCAGGGAGATCGCCTTTGTGCAGGTGGTTGGTCATTGTTCTTTGTCCGCTCGCTTTCCGAATGCGGGTCTACATAGTCTCAGCCAAAAGGTGAAGGCCGGATTAAGACGCCTTGCGAACGATCACCGATCCGGCCGAATAGCCGGCGCCGAAGCCGCAGATGACGCCGATGTCTCCGGGCGCAAAGTCAGCCTTATGTTTATGGAAGGCGATGATGGAGCCAGCCGACGAGGTGTTGGCGTATTCATCAAGAACGACGGGCGCTTCTTCGCGCGTTGCGTCGCGACCGAGAACCTTCCTTGCGATGAATTCATTCATGGCGAGGTTCGCCTGATGTAACCAGAACCGCTTCACGTTCTCCGGGGCGACGCTGACATCGCTTAAATGCCCGGAAATCAGCTCGCTCACCATGGGCACGACTTCTTTGAAGACCTTGCGGCCCTCCTGCATGAAAAGCTTGTCCGTCGCCGGATCTGTTTGCGGATCGGCGGGCGCGCCGGTTTCTCTTTCGCAATGATTGAGAAAACCGAAATTGTTGCGGATGTTGTTGGAGAATTTGGTCTTGAGTCTCGTGCCGAGTATCTCCCATGACTCGCCATTCGCGGCGCCGTCATTACGTTCAAGGATCACCGCCGTTGCGACGTCTCCGAAAATGAAATGGCAGTCGCGATTACGGAAGTTCAGATGCGCCGAACAGATTTCCGGATTGACCATGAGGATGCGGCGCGCGCCGGCGCGGATAAGTCCGAGACCGGTTTCGATGCCGAAGGTAGCCGAGGCGCAGGCGACATTCATGTCGAACGCAAAGCCGTCGATTCCCAATGCATCCTGGATTTCAACGGCGATCGCCGGGTAGGCGCGCTGCATATTCGAGGCCGCGCAGATGACGCCGTCAATATCCTGCGGGTTAAGGTCTGCAGCGCGCATGGCGTCGCGCGCCGCCGTGACGCCCATTTCCGCCAACAGGGATAGATCTCCATTGGGGCGCGGCGCAATATGAGGCGCCATCCGCGAGATATCGAGAATGCCTTCCTTGTCGACGACGAAGCGTGATTTGATGCCTGAGGCTTTTTCGATGAACTCAGGTGAAGATGGCTGAAGCGGCTCTATATCGCCGGCGGCGATGGCGTCCGCGTTTTTGTCGTTGAAGTCGGCGACATAAGCGTTGAGAGCGTCCACCAGTTCTTCATTCGAAATGGCGTGGGGCGGGGTGTATAGGCCGGTGGCGACGATACGCACGTCAGCGGCGGTGGGATTGGACATGAGGCGTTTCCGGAAAAGTTGTTTCCGGCAATTTGCGCCCATCCCACCTGCGGCGCAACCCGCCTTATCGGGCGAGCTTCTGGACCGCTTTCCACCGCGGGCACGCCGTTTCATGGTCATTGACCATGCCGACCGCCTGCATGAAGGCGTAGACGATGACCGGGCCGCAAAATTTGAAGCCAAGGCGCTTGAGCTCTTTCGCCATGGCCTCGCTTTCCGGCGATTTCACCTGGTGATCGCGGTAATTTTTTACCTTGTTCACCATGGGCGCGCCATCGACAAAGTCCCAGAGCAGGCCGGAAAAACCATCCTGGCGCGCCTCCATGATATCGAGATAGACTTTGGCGTTGCCGATCGCGGCATTGATTTTCGTTGAAGAGCGGATGATGCCCGTATCATTCATCAGCCGTTCGATTTTTTTCGGCGTATAGCGCGCGATCTTTTCCGGATCGAAGCCGTCAAAGGCTTTGCGGAAATTGTCGCGTTTATACAGGATTGTTCGCCAGGACAGGCCCGCCTGAAAACCGTCCAGAATCAGTTTCTCAAAAAGCGCCCGGTCATCATATTCCGGGACGCCCCATTCCGTGTCGTGATAATTGCGATAGACCTCGTCATCGAGCGGCGCCCATAGACAGGTTGCTTTGCGATTAGGCGCCTTGGCGCTGGCGGATTTGACCACGGAAAACCTCTGTTTCGTTTTCCGACAGGTAAAGCCGCCAGCCCGTTAAAATCAATATTGGAAAATCAATACTCGAATGTCGGCATGGTGTCGAAATCAGGCGCCATGACCAGTCGGATCGCGCCGCTGCCATTATCGACCAGGAGCGACGTCATATCGAGTGACACGAGCCGATTGCCAAGCGCGCCGAGCCCGCCAACCGAAAGCACCGCCGTTTCAAAACGTCCCGGATCAGCGAGCAGAATATCGAACATGTCCGCCACCTTGTCGCCGTTTTCATTGACGACAGGCGCGCCAATTAATTCTGACATGCTCATCAAATCACCGGGATTGTCGATGACGCCGCCCGTCGGATGATAGGCGAGGGACTCGGTCATCTGGCGGAGTTCGCCATCCGTCATGTTGACGGTCACAGCGATATCGCCATCGCCGCTGATGGCGAAAGCAAACCGGTCAGCGGTAATAGTCGCCGGGGCGCCGCCAAGGCCGAGAAAGGCGCCGTCTTTCAATACGACGGCGCGGAGCATGCCGTCTGAGCTGAAGAGAAGATCGTCAATGGTGGCGATCGCCATGCGGTCTTCGCCACGCACAGATTCGCCGATGACGTTGCGAACCGTGAAGCCTTTGGCATTCGCCTGGGACAGCTCATTCTCAATGAAGTCTCCGGCGGAGTCTGCGGCTTCACTGGCGGCGGCGGTAATTTCTTCGCCAACGCGTGCTGCGCCTTCGCCGATATCTTCCGCGCCTTCCTCGACAATTTCGCCGGTCTTCGGTTCATTCTCAACGGGTTCGTCCCGCGCACAGGCAACCGCCAGCGTAGAACTCGCTGCGAGCAAAATCACATATTTCATCCTGTTCCCCTGTAACAGCGCCCATACCGGGCTTCGTTACCCAAACAGGATATCCGTCCGTTGGTTCCCTGAACGCCCGCTCAGATATGATGAAAAAGCTTCAGGAGCCAAAAGATCAGGATAAGGATTTGCGCCACGAAAAACGCAAAACGGAGAAAAACGAACAGCCGGTTTGTCGAGATCAGATGGGCGACGGATTGGGCGATCCGTGCGCCGAGAAACGCATACGCCAGACCATCGGTGAGCGCGGTCTGGTTCGTCGTGATGGCGTAGAGCAGCACGACTGCGACAAGGCCGATATTCTCATAGCAATTGGCGTGGGCGCGGGTGAGGCGTTTGGCGAAGCCTTCCATATCGTCGCCGGAAGGAGCGAAGGAGTTTGACGCGCGCTTGCCCTGCATCACGAGGGATGTGCGCACGAAGGCGAGACACAGGAGCAGAAAAATAAACCAGGATGCGTAAGCGAGCAGCGTTGTTGCGGTGGGTGTCATGACGGTTCCTCCTTATTGTTATGGTCGTCAGACGTCCCGGCGAGGCTACTCCGGTTTGAGATAGGCTGGAATTTCCAATAGCAGTTGCGTCTCTCCACATGTGACAGGCGTGTGGTCCGCCTTAGCCTTTTCCCATCGGTCGAGCCTGATCTGGGCGAGGGCTATCCCGTGGGCGCTGCTTGAGACCTCGCCAAGGGTTGAGGAGCCTGCGGTGACGGGGGCGCCTTTGGCAGGCGCGGAGCCTTCGCATTTTGCAATCAGGGTTCTGCGCCGGATATCGCCCTTGCGCTTCATCCGGCTTGAGACTTCCTGACCGATGAAGCAGCCCTTTTTGTAACTGACGCCATTCAGCACATCGTAGTTCACATCGGTGAGAAAGGTCTCGTCACTGGCAAAGTCCTTGCCGAATTCCGGAACGCCGAGTGCAATGCGCCGTTGGTCATAGGAAGCATCCGCCGCATGCGTTTCATTCGTCATGAATGCGCGCCAGCCAAGTCCCGCGTGACGAGGATCAGGGAAGCCGCCTTCGAATTCTTCCGCACTCACCGCGACTGACCGCTCCGCCAAAATCTCTAGGCTGACTTTGGCACGGAGTTTATAAAGGCTGAGGCGCTTCACCAAGGCGTCGGCGGCGGCGCTATCGCAGTCAATCAGTAGGGCGTCGCCTTCCGCGGCGATGATGAAATCAAACAGGATTTTTCCCTGCGGCGTCAGCAGCGCTGAAAAAATCGCCGGCTCGTCCTTCAGCCTGTCCACATCTTGCGTAATAACTCCTTGCAAAAATGAGTGCCGATCTTCGCCTGAGAGGCGGATGACGGTGCGGTCGGGGAGAGCTGCTGGCGTGGTCATAGACGAGGCATGTAAGGGGCTTTCGCCAATAATCAAAGGGCCTCTTGTGCGAGCCTTGTCCCCCGGCCTAAAAGGCGGGCCATTGCGGAACATAAAGCGAAGGAGAACGGCGTGACGGACCGTCTCGTAATACGCCGGCCCGATGACTGGCATGTGCATTTGCGCGACGGCGCCATGCTCGAAACGGTGGTGAACTACACCGCGCGTCAATTCGGGCGCGCGATCGTCATGCCCAACCTGGCGCCGCCGGTGACAACGGTGGACGCCGCCGAGGCCTATCGCACACGCATTCTGGCGGCCGTGGCGGATGGTCTTTCTTTCACGCCGCTGATGACCTGTTATCTGACGGATACGCTTGACGCCGAAGAGGTCCGGCGCGGTCATGAGAGTGGCGTCTTCACCGCGTGCAAATTGTATCCGGCGAACGCAACGACAAATTCGAGTTTTGGCGTCACTGACATCGCCAATATCTATCCGGTAATGGAGGTCATGCAACGTATCGGCATGCCGCTGCTTGTGCATGGTGAAGTCACCGACGCGGAGGTCGACATTTTCGATCGCGAAGCGGTGTTCATTGAGCGGGTCATGAAGAAAGTCGTGGAAGACTTTCCCGAGCTCAAGGTGGTGTTCGAACATATCACAACATCCGATGCAGTCGATTTTGTCAGCGCGGGCGGCGCCAACATCGCGGCTACCATCACGCCGCATCATTTGCATTTTAATCGCAACGCTATTTTCGAAGGCGGCATTCGTCCGCACAACTACTGCCTGCCGGTGGCGAAGCGCGAAAAGCATCGGCTGGCGCTGCGCCGCGCGGCTGTCTCGGGCTCGCCAAAATTCTTTTTGGGCACGGACTCCGCGCCTCATACAACGAGCGCCAAGGAGGCCGCCTGCGGCTGTGCGGGCGTTTTCAATGCGCCTTTCGCCATCGAAAGCTATGCGGCGACGTTCGAAGAGGAGGGCGCGCTCGACAAGCTGGAAGCCTTCGCCTCCGAATATGGGCCGGGCTTTTATGGTTTGCCGTTAAATGAAGACAAGCTTGTGCTTGAGCGTAAAGAAACCATGGTCCCTGATCATCTTTGTACTGATGATGCGCAGCTCACGCCCTTTATGGCGGGCAAGCGCCTCAACTGGCGGCTTTGCGAAGCTGACGCCTGATCAATCGGTCGCCGGCGTGATTACATAAGGTGAATCTGCGAAGGCGTCGTCTTCCTGTTCCTGACGCAAGGCTTGGGTCAGGCGCCCGACAATGACATCGCCCTGGGCGGCGCGGCTGGCGGCATAGTCGCGCGCTCGCCGGTCGCAACTTGGGTAGCGTCGCTGGGCGTCGCGATATCCCTGATTGAACTGTTGAACGAGCGCTTCACGCTCAGCGTCCTGCGGTTCTTCAAGCGTCAGGAGTTTTTGCATGCGTTCGCGCCAGACATCGGCCTCGAATTGCGGCTCGCAGGTGCGCCGGAGATGATGCATCTCGCCGAACAGCGTCGCGAGCGCATTAAGGTCGCGCTGGCGTTGCTGATAGGTTTCGAGATCCTGCGCCGCGGCTACAGAAATGAGCCCCGTCGCAAGGGATACGAAAAGCACAGCAATTAAACGTCGAACAGTCATGGCGGTCCTATCTACCAGAAATATAGCCGGATTATGACCGGGTGAGAGCCCCGGCGCGCCATTGCGCGGCGCGGTCCATGGCTCGGCGTGTCGTATCCCAGGTAATTCGGGCTTTGGCTTCCTCGAAGGGGACGAATTCTGCGGCGTCCGCATCGTCGCCGGGGCGGGGTTCGCCGGAAATCCATTCGGCCACATAGTCGATCATCACATAATGCGGCGCGCCGTCGGCCGTCGGCAGACTCTCAAACACGTCGAGCAGGCCCAGAACCCTGATCTCGACGCCGGATTCCTCGCGGACTTCGCGGGCGACGGCGTCATGCAGCGGCTCGCCATATTCGATTTTGCCGCCGGGGATCGACCACTGGCCTTTCAGGGGTTCGCGCCCCCGCCGGATCACGAGCGCCTCGTCGCCGCGAAAAACGACGGCGCCAACACTCGCGAAGATTTTTTCCCGGCCGGTCATGATTTTCCCTATAGTTCGGTCATGTGCGGACGGTTCTACCTCAAATCGACCCCGGCGGAAGTCGCGGCGCATTTCGGCGTCGATGTGCGCGACAATTTCCCGGCGCGCTATAATATCTGCCCGACCCAGCCGGTGGCGACGATCCATATCGGGCCGCGGCGCGCCCGCGAATATTCGCTCATGCGCTGGGGCTTTGTGCCGTCCTGGGCGAAGGGCGAGTTTCTCGAAAATCTCGCCAAGCGGCCGCTCATCAACGCGCGCAGCGAGACCGTGCTCGAAAAAGCGAGCTTCAAAAACGCCTTTCGCCGCCGGCGTTGCCTGATCCCTGCTGACGGCTTTTATGAATGGCAGGCGCGGCCCGCCAAGGCGAAACAGCCTTACGCGATTCACAAGCGCAAAGGCGGCCTCATTGGCCTCGCCGGGATTTGGGAGACGGTTGTCGACCCCGATGGCGGCGAGATGGATACGCTGGCGATCCTCACAGTAGGGGCGGGGCCGGATATGAAAAACATTCACAGCCGCGAGCCGGTCGTCATCGCGCCGCAATCCTACAATCTCTGGCTCGAAGCGGATGAGCGCGACATGGCGAGCCTTGAAGGTCTCATCACCGCCGCGCCAGAAGGTTACTGGTCGGCGCATCCAGTCTCGACCGAGGTCAATTCTCCGCGCCATGACGGCCCGCATCTGATTGAGCCCTTGGCGGCGTAAAAAGCGATGTGAAGCGGCGCGGTCATTTTCGGTTCGTCTGCGCAGTTTTGTCCCGCATGATTGCTGGTCTGTAGGCGCGTGTGGCGCCATTTGGACGATTGTGCTCGCGGCCATGAAGGCGCGCGGGGCGGCGTTTTGATCAGTGGAGTTTTTGCAAACGGCATGGGTCATGACGCATGACTATAAGGCCGTCTGAAAAGTGGTGAAAAGTTATCCACGGGTTCCGGTTTGGCCTTATACTACGGCCCGCCGCCGGTCGTTTTTTCATAAGCAACAGGAATATGCTGTCCCGGTATGTCCACGAGCATGACAATCCCACAATGGAAAAAGATCGCTGAGGATCTGGGACTTTCTATCGAAGCGCCATACTCTCTGAGCGTGAGGGATGGCGTCATCCTGCAAGTCCCGGTCCTGGTGCGTGACTTTGGCGCCGTCAAAGGGATGTTGATTGTCGAAGATTATTCGCAGATATCTGATTATCAAGACGAGTTGATCGACCGCGGGTATGGCTATTCTACCATGACGCCAGAGGTTTCATCTGATTATGATCGCGACTCGGTAGTATCCGTGCTTTCAGATTGGAGCTGGTCCGGGAAGGCAGAGAAAAAGCCGGGCTGGCTTAAATAATCACATCGCCCAGAAGCTCTACTAAAGCGCATCCCGTCCAGTCTCGCCGGTCCTGATGCGCACGGCGTCATCAACCGTCGAGACGAAAATCTTGCCGTCGCCAATGCGGCCCGAATGGGCGGCGTTCTTGATCGCCTCGACGGCGCGGTCGACCTGTGCGTCATCCAGAACAAGCTCGATCTTCACCTTGGGCAGGAAGTCCACCACATATTCAGCGCCGCGATAAAGCTCCGTATGCCCCTTTTGCCGGCCGAAGCCGCGAACATCCGTGACGGTCATGCCTTGCAGGCCCTGTTCCTGCAGCGCTTCCTTCACATCGTCGAGTTTGAACGGCTTGATGATGGCTTCGATTTTCTTCATGGCGGTTATCAGCGCTTTCGTTTTCTAAAACTTTCATCCGGGACCTGAACCTGAAACGGGCATTTTGAATGGACCGGAAGTTTGCTAGACCTTTTTACACCAGATTGTTGAAATCGAAAGGCGGCTAACTCTCGTGAACCCTTATCTTGTGCTTTCCGCTGAAGAAATGCGTGCGGCGGAAAAGGCCGCAATGGACGCTGGAACCGCCTCCGCCGCACTGATGGAAGCCGCAGGAGACAAGGCCGCCGAACTGATTCAGCGGGCCTGGTCGCGCCGCCCGGTCGCCGTCATTTGCGGTCCCGGCAATAATGGCGGCGACGGCTTCGTGGTTGCGCGCGAACTCGCCAGGGCCGGCTGGGAGGTGAGCGTCGCGCTGATCGGCGTCCGCGACGCGCTCCAGGGCGACGCAAAGCTTATGGCCGATCTTTATGAAGGCGAGATCCGGGAGTTCTCACCGGCGCTGCTGGAAGGCGCAGGGCTGATCGTCGATGCGGTTTTCGGAACCGGACTGGCGCGCGATGTCGAAGGCGATGCGAAAGCGGCGATTGAGGCGATGAATGCGCATCCGGCGCCCGTCTTCGCCATCGACCTGCCGTCGGGCGTCAACGCTGATACGGGCGCCGTGATGGGAACAGCGGTTCAGGCCAACCGCACCATCACCTTTCATGCGCGCAAGCCGGGGCATTTATTGTTTCCCGGACGCGCGCTCTCCGGCGCCATCGACATCGCCGATATCGCGATCAGCGACGAAGCCACCATGAAGGCGGGGGTGGCGACATTCGAAAACCATCCGGCGCTTTGGGGCGCCCTGTTCCCCCGGCCGCGCTGGGGCGGACACAAATATTCACGCGGGTCGGTGATGGCGGTCTCCGGCGGACCGCTCAATACGGGCGCTATCCGTCTCGCGGCGGAGGGCGCCCTGCGCATCGGCGCGGGGCTCGTGACCGTCTTGTCGCCGTCGGAGGCAGGGCCCGTACATGCGGCGCATCTGACCGCAGTCATGTTGCGCCTTTCGGACAACGCCGAACATCTTGCCGCGCATCTGAAAGACGCCGAACGCATTTCCATGTGCGTTGTCGCCGGTCCGGCGAACGGCGTTGGCGCGAAGACAAAAGAAAATGTGCTTGCGATTTTGAAAAGCAAGGCGGGCGCGGTCCTCGACGCCGATGCGCTGACGAGCTTCTCCGATGATGCGCCGGCCCTGTTCGACGCCTTACGCCCGGACGATGTGCTGACGCCGCATATGGGGGAGTTCGCCCGCCTCTTTCCCGAAGAGATCAAGTTGCTGGAAGGGGGGGCGGGCAAGCTCGCCATGGTCCGCGCCGCAAGCAAAAAGGCCGGATGCGTCGTCGTCCTCAAGGGCGCGGACACAGTCATTGCCGCGCCGGACGGGAGGGCCCTTATTAACGCAAATGCGCCGCCGGACCTCGCAACAGCCGGGGCGGGGGACGTGCTCGCCGGATTTATCGCGGGGTTGCGGGCGCAAGGCATGGATGGGTTTGCGGCAGCCGGCGCCGGCGTATGGATTCACGGCGCGGCTGGGCAGGTCGCGGGACCGGGCCTTATCGCTGAGGATTTACCGGGCGCTGTGCCCGCCGTCCTGCGCCAGCTTTTCGCGCCGCCTCAACAAGCCGCCGGGCAGCCACAACAACCCGGCGCTCCCGATCAGCAAGGGGCCGCCCAGCAATGAGCGCAGTCTCCGTCAGGCGCGCGGAGCGGTCCGACCTTGAGGCGATAACGGCGCTCTATAATCATTTTGTGGAAACGACGGCCGTCACTTTCGATGTCGGCGCCTTCACAGCCGAGGCGCGTGAGCCATGGTTCGCCCAGTTTGCGGATGCCGGGCCGCATCAGCTTTTCGTCGCCGAGCGGGATGGGGCCTTCGCCGGCTATGCGGGCTCCATGGCCTTCAAAGCCAAGAAAGCCTATTCGACCTCGGTTGAGACGACGATCTATGTCCGGCCCGATGCGGGCGGGAAGGGTGTTGGCGGGGCGCTTTATACGCGCCTTTTTACCGCCCTCGCTGGAGAGGACGTTCACCGGGCTTATGCGGGGATAGCCCTGCCGAACGAGGCCTCGATCCGGTTCCATGACCGCTTCGGCTTCCGGGAGGTCGGCACGTTCCGCGAGGTCGGGCGGAAATTCGGCCGTTATCACGACGTCATGTGGTTGGAAAAACGGCTCTCCCAGGGTTTTCCGGCCGCTTGAAGATTCGCTGCGGAAGCCGGTTGGCCGCGAGAAATCCCGCGAAATAAAAAACCGGGTGAAATTCGTCGGATTTGGCCCGGAAATCGGAGCGGCGACGCCTCGACAGGGCGAGTTTCTCTGCTATAGAAGCGCGCTCGTGATGGGGGCCGCCGCAGCCGCGCCGGCCCGCTTTTGCTATCGCGCTGAAATTCGCGGATGTGGCGGAACTGGTAGACGCACCAGATTTAGGTTCTGGCGCCGAGAGGCGTGGAGGTTCGAGTCCTCTCATCCGCACCAAGCTTCGCCTTCGCCAGGCGCCCGACCGATGAGACGAACAGGCCATCCGGCCCAATGAGAGACGAGACAAAAATGGAAGTCATTGAGAAAAGCGCCGAAGGGCTCGACCGCAAGTTTCAGGTGAAGGTCTCTGCTGAGGAGCTCGACAAGAAACTTGTCAGCAAGCTTCAGGAAGTGAAGGGCCGCGTTCAGCTGAAAGGCTTCCGCAAAGGTAAGGCGCCCATCTCCCATCTCAAAAAGCTCTACGGCAAAGGGATGATGAGCGAGATCATTCAGGACATCGTTACGGAAACTTCGCAGAAAGCGTTTTCCGAGCGTGATCTGCAGCCGGCGACGCAGCCGCGCCCCGAACTGACCTCCAAGATTGATGACGTGATCGAAGGCAAGGCCGATCTTGAATATGATCTGCACGCAGAAATCCTGCCGGATTTCGATCCCATGGACGTTTCGACCCTCAAGCTGACCCGTCCGGTCGCCGAGGTTCCGGAGGCTGACATTGAAGAAGCGCTTTCCAAAATCGCCGCGCAACAGGTCAGCTACAAAGCTCGCGGAAAGACCGCTAAAGCCAAGGAAAAAGACCAGGTGCTCATCGATTTCGTCGGCAAGGTCGATGATGTTGAGTTCGACGGCGGCAAAGGCGAAGGCTTTGAGCTGGTGCTCGGCTCCGGCCAGTTTATTCCGGGCTTTGAAGACCAGCTTATCGGCGCCAAGACCGATGACGACGTGGAAGTGAAAGTCACTTTCCCGGAAGAATATCACGCCAAGGACCTGGCCGGCAAAGATGCGGTCTTCGATGTAAAAGTTCACGAAGTGCGCGCGCCGGAAGATGTGGCTGTCGATGATGAGCTCGCCAAGAAAGTCGGACTTGAAAGTCTCGATGATCTGAAAAAGCGCATCAAGGAACGCCTTGAGGCCGACCATAAGGATATGTCGCGCAGCCATTTGAAACGCACGCTGCTCGACAAGCTCGACGAAGCCCATGACTTCGAACTGCCTAAGGGCATGGTTGATGGCGAGTTTGAACAGATCTGGCGTCAGGTGGAATCCACAGAGCGCGACGAAGAAGACAAAGACAAAACCGACGAAGAGCTGAAAGAGGAATACCGCAAGATCGCTGAACGCCGCGTGCGTCTCGGTCTTGTGCTCGCGGAAATCGGCAAGCGCGCCGATGTGAAAGTCCCTTCAGAGGAGCTTCAGCAGGCGATCCAGCGTCAGGCGATGCAGGAAGCGCAGTACATGCAGATGCAAGGGCAGAACATCTCGCCGCAGGAAGTGCTGCAATTCTATCAGAAAAATCCGCAAGCCATTCAGCAGGTGCGTGCGCCGCTGTTCGAGGAAAAAGTCGTCGACTACATCATCGAGCGCTCCACCGTTACCGACAAAACCGTCAGCAAGGAAAAGCTGATGGAAGAGCCGGACGGCGATCTCTAGGGCGTCCCTATAAAAGAGATCTGACGCCTCGCGTTGATCAGGGGCCGATGGCCCTGTTATTCTGAAAATCAGGAGCGGTGGCGTGAGCCGCCGCTCTTTCAGAATCCAACGCCGCCATGGGAGGCGCGCATGCTTAGTCTAGACGACATTCTGGCGCCTGTCGGCCGCGAGCGTTTCCTCGCGGAGTATTATCGCAAGAAGCCGCTGCATATCCCGGCGGCGGGCGCGCGCGCCGACATCTTCTCTGTCGCCGATCTCGATCGGCTGGTGTCGCAGGCGTCGCTGTGGACAGAGCAGACATTGAAAATGTGGGTCGACCGGGGGCCCGTTCCGCAGGATCAGATTTTCACATCCGTGCAGTCGCTCGAAGGCGTGGTGCGCCGTCCGGACCCGGCGCGTGTGGAAGCGCAGTTCGCGCGCGGCGCGTCGATCGTTCTCAACGAAACGGAGAATACGACGCCATCCCTGCGCGCTGTCGCCAATGTGCTGGAGGAAGCCTTTTTGGGCTTCGCCAGTGCAAATATTTACTGCTCACGCGGCGGGCGCCAGGCGTTTGACAGCCATTACGATGATCATGAGGTTTTTGCGTTTCATATCGCCGGCGAGAAAACATGGCGGGTCTATGAGGGGCGCATTGACAATCCGGTCGGTCAGCCGTCGCAGCGCCCAAACCTTCAGGAGATGCATAACAAGGCGAAGGGCAAGGTTCTGTTCGAACAGGTCATGCGTCCGGGCGATCTTATGTATATGCCGCGGGGGCAATATCACGACGCGCTCGCCAGCTCCGGACTAAGCCTGCATGTCACCTTTTCAGTGTTCCCCATGAACGGCCTCGCCTTGTTCAATCTGATGGAGACGGCGTCGATCCGCGACAGCCTGTTCCGCGACGACCTGCCGAACCCGGAGCTGCCCGGCGGGCGCGAGGCGCTGGCCCAAAGGCTGAAGGCGCTTGGTGAACGGCTGGCGGCGCTGGCTGGCAATCCGGGCTTTCTCGATCACGTCGCCGCGGCCCAGCGCGGGCGGGTGCGCCGCCGTCATGAGGCTTCGCTGTCAGCTGCGGGCGACGCCGAGGACGGTTAATTGCGCGTTTACGCTGCCCGATCCGGGACGGCATCAGGATCGAGTGCGAGGTTGGTGCGTCAGATCATTCCGGTTTCGGAACAGAAGCAATCAATTCCTTGCATTTTCAAAAGAATAACCCTCGCTTAAGCGGGACGCGCTAGGGTGCGCAAAATGAGGGCTGGCGCCGCGGCGCAAAGCCCCCATCTTAAGGAAGATTTTTAACCGGAAGGACCCGCCCAACGTCTTCCGGAACAGTTGAGAAACAGGCCGTTACGGCGACAGGACGCTTAAGGAAGGATGTCGATGAAAGACCCCCTGGATATTTACATGAATACGCTCGTTCCCATGGTGGTCGAGCAATCGAGCCGGGGCGAGCGCGCCTACGACATCTATTCGCGCCTCCTGAAAGAGCGGATCATCTTCCTTTCCGGGCCGGTTCATGACCAGGTCTCGACCCTGATCATCGCCCAGCTCCTGTTCCTTGAGGCTGAGAACCCGAAAAAGGAAATCGCTTTTTATATCAACAGCCCCGGGGGCTCGGTCTCGGCCGGTCTCGCGATGTACGACACCATGCGGTATATCCGTCCGGCGGTCTCCACCATGTGCGTCGGCATGGCGGCCTCCATGGGCTCACTGCTGCTCTGCGCCGGGGAAAAGGACATGCGCTTCTCGCTGCCCAATTCACGGATCATGGTCCACCAGCCGTCAGGCGGCTTCCAGGGTCAGGCCTCCGATATTGAGCGCCACGCCCAGGATATCATAAAAATCAAGCGCCGGCTGAACGAGATTTATGTCCACCACACCGGCCAATCCTATGAAACTATTGAGAAAACTCTCGATCGGGACCACTTTATGGACCCTGAGGAGGCCGTTTCCTTCGGGTTGATTGACAAGGTTTTGAATGAGCGAGGCGCCCCGGAAGAGTCGTAAGGCTCGGAAAATTCACCATATCCGTTAAGTCAAAGGGAAATGGTTCCTTGATTGGTTTGGGCGGAATATGGTCCTATGGCGGGTGGTCCTCGTGACCTTGGCGCCGATCGTGCAGCTAGGCGGGTGCAGGCGACAGGACGGGGTCGCCTTTCAGGCGCCTGGCGCGCAGTTGAGATAATGAAGGGCGTAGCCTCGTAAGGGATTTCGGGTGCGGCGCTGACGAAGGAGTGCGGTTATAGTGAGCAAGATCGGCGGCAAAAGCAGCGGCGGTGACGGGAAAAACACCCTTTACTGCTCTTTCTGCGGCAAGAGCCAGCACGAGGTCAGGAAACTGATCGCGGGCCCGACGGTATTTATCTGCGATGAATGCGTTGAGCTTTGCATGGACATCATCCGCGAAGAATCCAAATCGTCGCTGGTGAAAGCCACTGACGGCGTTCCAAGCCCTCAGCAAATTCACAAGGTTCTTGACGATTACGTCATTGGCCAGAAACAGGCGAAGCGCGTTCTTGCGGTCGCGGTTCACAACCACTTCAAACGGTTGAACCATGCGGCGAAAAACAATGACGTCGAACTCGCGAAGTCAAACATCCTGCTGATCGGTCCGACGGGGTCGGGTAAAACACTGCTCGCGCAGACGCTCGCCCGCATTCTCGATGTGCCGTTCACCATGGCTGATGCTACGACGCTGACAGAAGCTGGCTATGTCGGTGAGGACGTTGAAAACATCATCCTCAAACTGCTTCAGTCCGCCGACTACAATGTTGAGCGGGCGCAACGCGGCATCGTCTATATCGACGAAGTCGACAAGATCAGCCGCAAGTCTGACAATCCCTCAATCACGCGCGACGTATCGGGCGAGGGCGTGCAGCAGGCGCTGTTGAAGATCATGGAAGGCACTGTCGCCTCCGTGCCGCCGCAGGGCGGGCGCAAGCATCCGCAGCAGGAATTCCTGCAGGTCGACACAACGAACATCCTGTTCATCGTCGGCGGCGCTTTTGCGGGTCTTGAAAAAGTCATCGCCGGTCGCGGCGAAGGATCGTCCATCGGCTTCGGCGCCGAGGTGAAGAGCGAAGACGATCGCCGCATCGGCGCGATCCTTCAGGAAGTGGAGCCGGAGGACCTTCTGAAATTCGGCCTTATCCCTGAATTTGTGGGCCGTCTGCCGGTCATCGCCACGCTTGAAGATCTCGACGAAGACGCGCTGATCCAGATTTTGACGTCGCCGAAGAACGCGCTGATCAAGCAGTATCAGCGCCTGTTCGAGATGGAAGACGTAAAGCTGACCTTTACCGACGACGCCAAAGCCGCCATCGCCCGCCGGGCGATTGCGCGCAAGACCGGCGCCCGGGGCCTCAGATCGATTATGGAGGGCATTCTCCTCGATTCGATGTTTGAGTTGCCGACGCTGGAAGGTGTTGTGGAAGTCGTCGTCAATGGCGAGGTTGTCGATGGCAACGCCACGCCGCTCTACATTTACGCCGATCGCGACAAGGAAGCGATGGAAGCGGACGCGAGCGCTTAAACACTTCAGCGCATCTGAATACAAAAAAGCCTCTCCGGTGGTCGGAGAGGCTTTTTCTTTGTTGCGTCTCTGATTATTTTAAAGAGCTTTTTTTCTTCCGGCGCGCGGCGGCGACCGACGCGATGCCGGTCAACATGAAAACAAAAGCGGCGGGCACGGGAACATCGGAGACAGCCGTCGTGGTGATCGCCAATTCTACGAAGCCGTAAAGACTGCCGATTGGGTTTTCCATGCCAGCAGCGTTAACGGCAAAGCCCTCGCTGGTGAAGATGATGTTCGCCTGGGTCAGGCCATCGATGCTGGTGTCGAGCAGCATGACATTCAAAATTTCCACGCCCGGCGAAAGCAATAAGTAGCGGAATCCGTTAAAGTCCCAACCAGTGGCGTGGCCGGAGTTAAACGTAAGATAGACGCCATCCTCATCGAAATCTGCGGAGCTGCCGAAATGATCAGAAAACTCCTGGCCGGGGCCGACAATTGCGGACCCTGCAGAAATTTGTGACACGAAATTCGGACCGAAAGGGCCGCCGCCGTCAGCTTCGGATGTGATGCCGAGTTCACTTGAAAACTCCAGCCCGATCAGGCTGGCCTGGGCGGAAGCGCCCATAAAGAGCACGGCCAGGAAAATGCTAAAACTGCGAAACATCAGTTAACTCCCCCAAAGGTCTGATCCGGGGTGAATTTCCCCAACACCGTTAACGCAGTTGTTCCGACTGAGGTCAAGGCCTTACAATCGAAGGGCGCAATCAAAAGACGAGATTCTTGCGGGGTTGAAAGCAGCGGATATATCGCCACATTAACTGCGTATTCGCGGCCGTAGTCTTATGGTGGCGATGAGCCTTTTTTCCTGCCGCCAGTTCCTTCATACAAAAGGTGATTTCGGTGACAGGCGCGGCGGCTTTCATAAAGCGTTGCGCAAAAGGGCGAACCGCCGCCCAATGTGGAAACGGGCGCGAGAAATCTGGCGCGCGCCGCCGCTCTTAACCGGGCAATGGGCGCGCCTTCAAGGAGTGATTGATGAGCGAGACCGTAACTTATCCCGTGCTGCCGCTGCGCGACATTGTCGTGTTTCCAGGCATGATCGTCCCCCTGTTCGTGGGACGTGAGAAATCCGTGACGGCGCTCGAAAACGTCATGCAGAACGACAAGAAAATTCTGCTCGTGGCGCAAAAAGACGCCAGCGATGACGATCCGGAAGTCGAAGACATTTACGATGTCGGCGTCATCGCATCGGTGATGCAGCTTTTGAAATTGCCGGACGGTACGGTCAAAGTGCTGGTCGAGGGCGAAGCGCGCGCCACCATTGAAAATTATGTCCGCACCGACGAATATTTCGAGGCGGAGGCTTCTTACCTTGCCGAAGGCGAGAGTGAAGAGGCTGAACTCGAAGCGCTGTCGCGCTCGGTCGTTACGCAGTTTGAATCCTATGTTAAACTCAACAAGCGTGTGCCGCCGGAAGTGATCGTATCGATCAGCCAGATTGATGAATATGCGAAACTCGCCGACACGGTCGCCTCGCACCTCAACATCAAGATCAACGAAAAGCAGGAACTTTTGGAGATCGCCGGCGTCGCCGAGCGGTTGGAGCGCGTCTACGCCCTCATGGAAGGGGAGATGAGCGTTCTTCAGGTTGAGAAGAAAATCCGCAATCGCGTCAAACGCCAGATGGAAAAGACGCAGCGCGAATATTATCTCAATGAACAGATGAAAGCGATCCAGAAAGAACTTGGCGAGACCGATGACGGCCGCGACGAGCTTTCCGAGATCGAAGACAAGATCAAAAAGACCAAGCTGTCGAAAGAAGCGCGGACCAAGGCTGAGGCGGAGCTGAAAAAGCTGCGCCAGATGTCACCGATGTCGGCGGAATCGACGGTGGTGCGCAACTATCTCGATTGGATCACCTCGATCCCGTGGAATAACCGCTCGAAGGTGAAAAGCGATCTCGCCAAAGCCGAGGAAGTGCTCGACGTCGATCACTATGGCCTTGAAAAGGTCAAGGAGCGCATTGTCGAATATCTCGCCGTGCAAAAGCGGATGAACAAGCTCAAGGGCCCGATCCTTTGCCTCGTCGGTCCTCCGGGCGTCGGTAAGACCTCGCTCGGCAAGTCCATCGCGGAAGCGACGGGCCGCGAGTTTGTGCGCGTGTCGCTCGGCGGCGTGCGTGACGAAGCGGAGATCCGTGGTCACTGCCGGACCTACATCGGTTCGATGCCAGGCAAGATCATCCAGAACCTTGGCAAGACCGGGGTTCGCAATCCGCTGTTCCTGCTCGACGAAGTCGACAAGATGGCAATGGATTTCAGGGGCGATCCGTCGTCAGCGTTGCTGGAAGTACTCGATCCGGAGCAGAACGGCAGCTTCGCAGATCACTATCTCGAAGTTGATTACGATCTTTCCGACGTGATGTTCATCACGACGGCGAACTCGCTCAACATGCCGCAGCCGCTTCTCGACAGGATGGAGATCATCCGTATTCCGGGGTACACGGAAGATGAGAAGCTGCAGATTTCACGCCGGCATCTGATTCCGAAGCTCATGGAAAATCACGGGCTGAAGGAAGATGAGTGGTCCATCGATGATGACGGTCTGATGTCGCTGATCCGCCACTACACCCGCGAAGCAGGCGTTCGCAACCTTGAGCGCGAACTCTCCAAGCTAGTGCGCAAGGCGGTGCGTGATCTTGAAACCGGCGCGGCGGAAAGCGTCGCGGTTACCGCTGACAACCTTGGCGACTATGCGGGCGTTCAGAAATACCGCCATGGCGAGATTGACCGCGAAGATCAGATTGGCGTTGTGACGGGTCTCGCCTGGACCAGCGTTGGCGGAGAAATCCTTACCATCGAAGGCGTTAAAATGCCTGGCAAGGGCAAGATGACCCCGACGGGCAATCTGAAGGACGTGATGAAGGAATCCGTCTCTGCGGCGTCCTCTTACGTGCGCAGCCGCGCCACGGCCTTCGGCATTGAACCGCCGGTCTTCGACAAGACCGACATTCACATCCACGTTCCTGAAGGCGCGACCCCGAAAGACGGGCCGTCGGCTGGCGTCGCCATGGCGACCGCCATCGTCTCCGTCCTCACCGGCGTGCCAGTGCACAAGGATATCGCCATGACCGGCGAAATCTCGCTGCGCGGCCGTGTGCTCGCCATTGGCGGGCTCAAGGAAAAGCTCCTCGCGGCGCTGCGCGCAGGGGTCAAAACAGTCCTGATCCCGGAAGAGAACGAGAAAGACCTCGCTGACATTCCGGACAATGTAAAAGAGGGCCTGAAGATCATCCCGGTCAGCACGGTGGATGAGGTGCTGGCGCATGCGCTCACGCAAAAGCTCACACCCATCGACTGGACTGAGCCGGTTGAGGAGCCGGCTCCGGGTTCGGAAGCTGGCGACGGCGCCTCTGTCGTTACTCATTAGCAGGGCTTTTTTCGCCTCAAAACGAATCGGCCGCCCCCGAAAGGGGGCGGTTTTTCGTTGGAAGCCCTTGTTTTCCGGGCTTTTTCGCTTTTGCGAACAAAAAAGCAATAAATGAATAGCCTAACAAAATCAGCAGCTTAATACCTATGGGGAAAGGAAACCCTTATTTTACGCCATTTTTCCTTGGCTTTGGCGTCACGACGGCGAGTAAAACCCTCGCAGGTCGACAGTTTTCAACTCCCGAAACAACGGAAAGGCCGGAGGAATGAACAAAAACGAATTTATCGATCGTGTCGCCGACATGGCGGACATGAGCAAAGCAGAAGCAGGCAAGGCGGTGGACGCAGTCTTTGACGCCATCACCAACGCCCTCAAGGCTGGTGACGACGTCCGTCTCGTGGGCTTCGGCACCTTCTCTGCCGCCCAGCGCAAGGCTCGTGAAGGCCGCAATCCGCGCACGGGTGAGACGATCCAGATCCCGGCGTCTATCCAGCCGAAATTCTCGGCCGGCAAGGGCCTGAAAGACGCGCTGAACTAAGGCGGGCCTTTTTCATTGATTTCAGAACGCCGGCCGGAATTATCATCCCGCCGGCGTTTTGTTTTGGGCGGGTGATTGAATCTCATGCGATCCTGCTCTACGAGGAGCGCCCCGCGCGCACGCATGGTCTCGTGCGAACCGGGAAGGGCGGTTAGCTCAGCTGGTAGAGCATCTCGTTTACACCGAGAGGGTCGGCGGTTCGAACCCGTCACCGCCCACCATTTTCCTTCGGAAGAAAGCTGTTGCGTTTCGCGGCGCTGACGTGGCGTTTATATCGCTCCTTGGTCCGGTTTGAAGAAAATTGGCGTATTTTGAGTGTCAGGGCGTTAACCTGTGCTGCCTGACATTGGCGTCCTGGCAACAAGGGGTTTTGCGGTGTTGGCTGAAAAACTCGGATATTATGGAATTGCGGCGGGCGCCGCTGCGTTGCTGTTGGCTGTGGTTCATTTCTGGGCCGGACCATTTGCGCCGCAACCGTCTCTTGAAACGATCGTCGCCGAGAGCGCCGTTGAAATTCGCGATGCGACGGTGAGGGCGCTGCGCGGCGAGACGGTTCAGGAGAAAAAAACAGTCGAATGGGATATTGATAAATCCATTCAGGTGGGTGTTGCGCTATGCGCCGGACTTGCGATTGTTCTTTCCGTTGTCGGGTTTGTCAGGCGCGAACCAAAACGCCGGGTGTTCGCCGGCGTCATGTTGGGCGTAGGGGCGATTACCTTTCAATTCGTCACCTGGTTTGCGATTGCGCTGCTCGTCGTTATCCTGATATCCGCCGTGCTGGAGAATTTTGACGGCCTGATCGATCTGGGATAGCCGCCGTCAGTGAATATTTGCGCCACCGTAAATGTTTCTATCG
>JAUHYK010000104.1 GCA_030426465.1 Alphaproteobacteria bacterium | reverse complement strand
ATGAAATACGGATTGTCGAAGCCGCGCGCTTTTTTGTTATAGGCGAGGGGGTCGCCTTCCGGATGGGTGACGACACGTCCGCCCGCAGCCTCCAAGACCGCCTGACCGGCGCCCGTATCCCACTCCATGGTGCGTCCAAAGCGCGGATAAATATCGGCGGCGGCCTCGGCGATGAGGCAGAATTTCAAGGACGAGCCCGCGGCGGTGAAATCCGCGACATTGAGGTCATTCAGATAGGCGTCCGTTTCAGCGGAGCGGTGGGACCGGCTTGCGACAGCAATAAGGCCGTCAGCAGGGGCTGTCCGGACACGGAGCGTCTCACGCTCGCCGATCGCCCCTTTGGGGTCTACGACGGCCTTCCAGGCGCCATTGCGGCCGCCGACAAAAAGCTTGTTGATCGCCGGCGCACAGACAACGCCGAAAACCGGCTTGCCATTTTCAACGAGGGCGATGTTAACCGTGAATTCTCCGGTCCGGGTGATGAACTCCTTGGTGCCGTCGAGCGGATCAACCAGGAAGAAACGGTCGCCAAGCTCGGGGATCTTTCCTTCGCTCGCACTTTCTTCGGCGAGGACAGGCGTTTGCGGCCAGGTCGCGGCGAGACCCGCGAGGATGATTTCTTCGCCCAGCCTGTCCGCCTCGGTTACTGGCGATTTGTCCGCTTTGGTTTCGGCGACAACTTCACGCGCATAAATTTCCATGGCGGCGGCGCCGGCCTTGATCGCGAGGGAGCAAAGAGCGTCAGAAAGTGTTTCGTCGGAGAAAGGAGCATCAGTCATGGTTTCACCCATGACGGAGCCAGCGCAAAATGGCAAGTCGTGATGCGCCGCGCGCTAACGGAAGGCGACGATGGTGAAACCCGAGGTCTGGCGTGGGGTTAATCCCCCGCAGGGCAGGATTTCCTGTACTATCCAGCCCTCATCGGCGAGCTGGTTCAGGCGCGCCTGAAGCGCGGCGGCGGCGGCCCGGCCATAGTCGCGTTCGTCAGCCACGAGGCCAAGCGGGCGGACCTTGGCGTCCCGCCAGCTCACATGAAACGCGGCAAACTGTTTCGACATGGCACAAGTAACCTTTTTGACGTAAATTAGCCTTAAACCGGCCCTCATTGACATTCAAACTTCGGGCCGGTTGATATCCGCGCCGGATTGGGAAGGGACGGCTCGCGCCCCCCTAGATTAGACCGGCGATCCTGACCAGAAATGGATCGGCGCCAGCAGCGGAGTGGGGACAGACCAACGAATGGCCGAACCAGGCGTTAAGGACACGATCGACAGCTTTTCCACCGACGGGGTACGCCGCCGGGGACCGGTCGCGCGCGCCCTTTTTGGCGACATCATCCAATTCATCGATTTCATCCTCGTCATCGTGTCATCCGTCGCCGTGGCGGAGGTCTATCACGTCTTCTTCCTGCAGACCGAGATCGATCTCCAGAACTACGCCGCCGCCGGGATCATGGGCGCCACCGGCCTGACGGCGCTTTTGCGCCGTGACGGCTATTACGAGTTCGACAAGATCGCATCCGCGTCCAAAATGTTCCGGGCGATCATTTCGCGGTGGGCGCTCGTCTTGCTGGGGCTTCTCGCTTTCGGTTTTGCGCTCAAGATTTCCGATAACTTCTCCCGGGTCTGGCTGACGGCTTGGTCTGGCGCCGCGCTCGTTTCCATTATCGCCGTCCGCCTGACGGCCAGCGAGATGGCGCGCCGCATGAGCAAGGACGGCGGCGTCTTCGCGCGGCGCGTAGCGGTCGTCGGGGCAACCGCCCTCGGCGTCAAATTCGCAGAATACGCAGTCAATTCACCGGCCGGCATCTATATCACCGGCATTTACGACGCCGGCCTCGTCAATAATGGCGACGGCCATGAAGACGCGGCGAAGGGCGATCTCAATGACCTCGCTCATGCGGCGCGCAATGGTGAGATTGACGACATTGTTATTGCTGTGCCGCGCGCGTCGGGAACGGACATGGCGAGGCTCGTGCGCCGGCTTTCGATCCTGCCTGTGTCGATCGCTATCTGTCCGAACATTCACTGGCTCGACCATCTTGGCGGCGCCATCAGCGATGTGGGCGGCGTCCGCGTTCTATCGTTATACCGGCGCCCGCTGGAAGGCTGGGGCGGCGTACTCAAGACCATCGAAGATTACGTGCTGGGCGCGATTGCGCTCGTGCTTTTGTCACCGCTGATGTTGGCGATTGCAATTGCTGTCAAGTTGCAGGGAAAAGGCCCGATCCTGTTCGCGCAAAAACGCCATGGTTTCAATAATGCGGTTTTCAAAGTCTATAAATTCCGCACCATGACAGTCGCAGAGGATGGCGACGTGGTGACGCAAGCGAAAGTCGGCGATGCGCGCATTACGCCCTTGGGCGCGATCCTGCGGCGTTACAGTCTTGATGAATTGCCTCAGCTCATCAATGTAATCCGGGGGGAGATGTCGCTTGTCGGCCCGCGCCCCCATGCGATGGCGCATAATCACCAATACGCCCAGATGATCGAAAACTATTCGGGCCGCCATAAAGTGAAGCCGGGCATCACCGGCTGGGCCCAGGTCAACGGCTATCGGGGCGAGACCTCCGAAACGGAGCAGATGGCCGACAGGGTGCGATATGACCTCGCCTATGTCGACAATTGGTCGCTTTTGTTCGACATCAAAATCCTGTTTTTGACCGTGAAGGCAGTGGTCTTTCCCGAAAACGCCGTTTAAGACCTCACATCATATTTCAAGCTTTGCCGCCCGGACGCGCCAGTCTCGCGCGCCGTCCCTGTAGCGGCCTTTGACGATGGGAATGCGGCGATGCGCGTCACCATGATTGGCACCGGATATGTAGGTCTTGTCTCCGGCGCCTGTTTCGCTGATTTCGGGCATGATGTTGTGTGCGTCGATAAGGATGCAGACAAGATCCGCAAGCTCGAGGCCGGTGAAATTCCGATTTATGAACCCGGCCTCGAAGCGCTGGTCGCCGAAAATGTAAAAGCCGGGCGGCTTTCGTTCAGTCTTGATCTCGCGGCGTCGACGCCGAATGCGGACGCCGTCTTCATCGCGGTGGGAACGCCGTCGCGTCGCGGCGACGGTTTCGCCGACCTTTCCTATGTTCACAAGGCTGCGGAAGAAATCGCTGAAGTGATGGACGGCTATACGGTCGTTGTCACCAAATCGACGGTGCCTGTGGGCACTGGAACCGAGGTTGAAGAAATTATCCGCCGTGTCCGGCCTGACGCCGACTTTTCCGTTGTCTCCAATCCGGAGTTTCTGCGCGAAGGTGCGGCGATTATGGATTTCAAGAAACCGGACCGCGTTGTCGTCGGCGCCGAAGATGAACGCGCGCAGAAAGTCATGCGCGAACTTTACCGGCCTCTCTATCTCAACGAGACGCCGATTGTGTTCACCAACCGGGCGACGTCGGAATTGATCAAATATGCGGCGAACGCTTTTCTCGCGACCAAGATCACCTTCATTAATGAGATGGCGGATCTTTGTGAGAAAGTCGGCGCCAATGTTCAGGAAGTCGCCAGGGGCATCGGCCTTGATGGGCGCATCGGGTCGAAATTCCTCCATGCCGGCCCCGGCTATGGAGGTTCGTGTTTTCCGAAGGACACGCTGGCGCTTGTACGCACGGCGCAAGTTTACGACTCGCCCACCAAAATTGTTGAAGCGGTGGTCGAGATTAACAATGACCGTAAGAAAAAGATGGCGTTGCGCGTGATTGACGCCTGCGGCGGGTCCCTTGAGGGCAAAACTATTGCGGTTCTGGGCCTGACTTTCAAACCCAACACCGATGATATGCGCGATGCGCCGTCGCTGGACATCGTGCCGGCGTTGAAGGCGGCGGGGGCCAAAGTGCGCGCCTTCGATCCTGCCGGCATGCATGAGGCGCAGGGGCTTTTAAAAGACATCGACTATATGGATGGGCCTTATAAGACTCTTGAGGGCGCTGACGCCGTTGTCATCATTACGGAGTGGGATGAGTTTCGCGCCCTCGATCTGGACCGCGTGAAGTCGATGATGAAAACGCCGATCATGATCGATCTGCGCAATATCTATCGTCCTGATGAAATGGCTGAAGCCGGGATCGCCTATCATTCCATTGGCCGTCCCCAGAAAGCTTGACGGGAACGTTTAAGCGGCGCGGAGCTTTTTGAGGATTGCGTTCTTGCGCGAGGCGCCGGGTTTTGGCGGCGTATTGATGTCGAGGCGCGCGCGGCTGAGAATATCGGTGGTCACCATCGGCGCTTCGCTACGGAACACTGTCTTGCCGTCGTCATCCACATAGATGATGAAGAAGCCTTCTTCGGCCTGCAGGGCGTGACGCAAGAGCGCCGGGTCGAGCCAGTCCATGGGATCGCCGTTCTGACGCGGCGTCGCATCGCCATAAACTTCCATCACGGTGATGTCCTCGCGAATGAGGGCGGCGATGGCGGGTTTGAGCAAACGCCGTTGCATCCGGCATGCGGAATGGTTCGCACTCGGACCAATAATGAAAAGCGTGTTGCGCGGCGAAAACTTTTTCACGGTCTCTGCATTGCGCAAGCTTGTGCCGATCTCGGGGATGAGATTGGGCCGAAAAGAAGCGAGCGCGGCGATGAAGCCGAAGACGAGACACGTCGCAATAATGGCGAAAGTCAGTTCCATACGATGTGGAAAATACCCTCTCGTCCTTGCTTTCCCGTTAACCCGCTGTTTGCAATGCTCGATTTGGCAGGTTTTGGCGCGGGCCGGGAAGGTTAATCAGAGGTTATTACCACGCGCGTGAAGCCCGCAAAAGCGAAAGCGTATCGGGCCGGAGCGTGGTCAGGGCGCCGTCTGCGCGCCGGTGAGCGCTTCGTCATAAAGGCCGTGGGGCAGGGTCCGGCGGCGATATATCATCACAGCGGCGGCCAGCAGCATGACGACCCCCGCGGCGATAAAGGCGAGCCGGGGGTCGGCGCCGGTGCGGGTGATGGCGAGCACCGATAGCGAGCCGGGGATGGCGAAGGCGGCGTAGGAAAACGCGCCGGCGGCCATGATCCGCGCCCGGACTTCGCGCGGCGCGCGCCGCTGCATCGCCGCCTGTAGGGGCGCGATGTAAACGCCCGAAAGCCCGGAGGTGAGGATCAGCGCGGCGATCAAAATCCGCCCGCCTGTCGACGACATCAACATGCCAAGCGTCAACGGGGCTTCTGGCGTGCCGGCGGCCATGGGGGTCAGGAAATAGATCGCGAGGCTCATGATCCCGGCGCCGGCGATCGCCGTTGCAGAGGCGGCGAGCCCGGAGCTTTTGCGCGAGAGGCTGGCGGCGGTGATGGCGCCAAGCCCTGCGCCAATCGCGAAAAAGCCGTTCAGCGCCGCCCAGACCAGCGGCGTCGCGTGTAGCGCATCGCGGCCATAGAGCGGAATGGCGACGGTGATTGCGGTGGACAGGAAATAGAACAGCGCCGCGCCGATCATGGGCGGCGCCACGCCGCGGCTTTCAAAGACATGGCGAAACATCTTCGCGGTCTGCTGAAAACCGTTGAAACTGATCTTGAGGTCCGGCGCATTCGCCTCGGCCCTCGGGGCGAAGAAGGCGGCGGCGAGGCCGATGCTCGACGCCGTCACCAGTGTCGCGCCGACCAGCATGCCGCCATTGGGCGCAACGATCAGCGTGCCGCCGACGAGATAGCCAAGCAGAATGAAAGAAAACAGACCCGCATTGCAAAGGCCGTTGCCGCGCACCAGTTCGTCGGCGCTGAGATATTTCGGCATGGCGGAGGTGCGCACCGGCGAGAAAAACGCCGACTGCGCGCCCATGGCGAACAGCATGGCGATGGCGAGCCCGCCCCATCCAAACGCAAACGCCGCGCCCGCGATGATCATCAAAAGCAGTTCGGTCGACTTGGTGCGCCGGAACATGAAGGACGTCTCGTACTTGTCAGCAAATTGTCCTGATACGGATGAAAAAATCAGGATCGCCGCAGGCAACAGGGTTCCGATCACCGGGATCGCGTCATCGGGACTGGAAAATATCGGCACGGAGATGATCCCCGCCGGAATGCCAATCAGCAAGGCCTGGCGCAGCGTATTGTCGGCGAAGGTGCCGAAAGACAGCGCCGTCCACATGGGCAGAAATCGCCGCTGGAAAAACAGGGGCAGCCTGGCGGCGCGGTCCGTAGGGATTGTCACAGGGGTTAACTCCGCGGGTCGGGCAACAACGCGCCGAGCTCTATGTTTTTGGGCGTTTCATCGCCAAGAAGCTCAATAGACCTTGTTTCGATCGCGCGCTCAAGGCGCGCCATGAAAGTCTCCTTGTCGAGGCCGGGCTCGATCGGGTCGAGATATTCAATTACGGCCTCGCCGGGCGTCAGGCGCCAATGATGCTGCGGCCATCGCAGGCCGAGATTGGTCGCGGCGGGCACGACCGCCTTGCCATAGGCCTGATACATATGAAACACGCCTTTTTTATAGCGGTAATGCTGGCCCACGGGCGCGAGATGACCTTCGGGGTAGATCAGGATGCGGCGGTTGTGATGCTGCGCCTTTTTCAGCTCCTCATCCACCAGCCGCGCGCGGGCGTGGGCGCCGCCGCAATTGTCGACGACAATGGCGCCCATCTTCCGCAACACGCCGCCGACCAGCGGAAAATTCTCCAGATGATCGCCGGTGACGAAAGCGAGATCTTCAAACTGGGAGAAGGTCAAAAACCCGTCGCCCCAGCTTTGGTGCTTGGCCGCGATAATGCACGGGCCATCCGGAATGTTTTCCTTGCCGCGCACGACGATTTTTATGCCGGCGATCCAGCGCATCCAGAAACAGATGACGCGGGTGTAGCCGAGGATCCAGCGCATCAGCGGTTTGCGGCCCGGCAACATCAATAGCGGCACAGCGCCCAGCACATAAAAGACCGAGGTGAGGAGATAGAGCGCGCGAAACAGAACGGAGCGAAGGGTCGTAATCATGCCGGTCCCCTTTATGACTTCAACACGGCGATCACCGCGCGGGAGAGGGCGTCTTCATGGACGGCGAGCGCGCCCGTGACGCGCCCATAGATTTTGTGCAGCGCCGCCTGCAACACGACGCCGAGCGCGGACGCCGCCTTCAGCGACGCATCGCCTTCGGGGATTTCCTTGGCGGCCGCAGCGGCTGCGATGACGTCCTCGACAATCGCGACAATGTTCAACTCGCGCGCGCGCGCCGATTTATCCGCATAGGGAAGAAACCGGTGCGTCGTCAGGAGGTGATAGGAAAACAGCGTCCAGTCCTCGTCCGCGACCCTGACATAGGCGCCGACAATCGCGCGCGCCTTCGCCTCAATGCCGCGCGCGCCTTGGGCGGCCGCCGTCACCTCGCGGGCGAGGCGGGCGTGGATCGCGAAGAACATGGTCTCGGCGAGCGATTCCTTGCTGGGGTAATGGCGGTAGAGCGCGCCTTCGGAAACGCCGCTCGCCGCCGCCATCTCGCGGGTGGTGACCGCGTCGACGCCGCTGGCGCAGAACAGGCCCAGCGCCGCCCGCTCAATCCGGGCCTTGGCGCCAGAGGCTCCCTCGGTCACGCCTACAATCTCTTTCGGGCCGGTTTTCTCCCGCATGGGCCGCCCTCCCTTGGTTTGGCCAATCTTGCCGGTCAATCTGTCCGAAGTGAGCGCTCACTCACATCGGGAAAATAGCGAGGATGGAGAAAAAGTCAAGTGAGCGCTCACTTATTTAGGGGGTGATGATGGCGTGATAGTAGTCAAGGCATCTTGGGCGATCGCCGCCGCAAGGTAGCCCTAGCTGCTTACGGTAGCGCTCACGGCCACTTTAGGGTTTCAACTCTGGATTGTCCCGGAAGCGCAGGGTTTGCACTTTGTAGAACGGGTCCAAGAGCGCTTCAATCTGCCAATCTTCAAGGACTTCGTTTCCCGCCATTGCGGGCACGAAGGTGTTGAACGGGCCAATACTTGCAAAGTTGCTATAATAGCAAAACCGAGCGCCTCTCCACTTGTGAAACACATCTCTCCACAGGATTGCACCCGCAACAAACACATATGGCTCATGGGCGGAAAAATGCTGAGACGGGGTAAAGCTAGACAGCAGCTGCTTCCTGTCAAAACCAAACCAACAACTTTTTGTCTCGTCGGAGTGTAGAAAATTGTTCCAAGTATTTGGTTTAGCAATATAGGGCGACACCAAGATATCGGCCATATCGCCAAGAAAAATACTGGTTGCGAACCTTATATTGAAAGCTGCGCTTTTACCGATGTTGTGAAATTCTAATTTGGCAGCCTCTCCTTTAATACGGCTATTAAAAGTGGCCGTGATTTTCTTCACAACGACGAGACTTGCTTGTGCAGTTTGAGCTGTTTCCAGCTGTTCTGTGGCGTTTTTTTCGGCGATTTTAATCTGTTTTTCGCCAATGGTTTTGGCGATTTCAGCTTGTTTTTTTGTCGCTACTGCAGCCCGTCCCGTATGCAAAAGAGTGAGCTTAGATGCCTTGTGCGTTCGAATGATGTACCGAAGGCCTAGTCCGGTGAAATACAGTATTCCAATCGTGCCAGCGGCCATAATGATTTGCGATATCAGGTCGCCCCATTCTTTCAACCAAGCCAAGAAACCGTCTCTATCTTTGTCGTCGTCGCCAGGACTTTCGGGTGGTTCTTTTACGGTTTCAGATATGAATACAGGGCATCTGAGCAGAGGGGGAGGCGCGCAGTACGCAATGAAATAATCGGTTTCGGCATCGCTTTTTTGTGGGGAATTTTGACGCTGCCGTTGCTGATAGTCATCATCACTACCATAGCCAGAACATTCGGATGATCGTCCAACAATATCGCAAGTTAAATCGCCTTGGGCGATTCCAGCGAAGCAAGAAAACGCTATTCCTCCAATCGCAATGAACAGTAGTCGATAGCGCTTAAACATTGCGGCAGCTTCCCCCAAAAAAGTTTCCCATAGAGAGCTTATTCTTGATAGTTACTTTCCTTTCTTCAACGTCGGTCTCCACCAGCCCGATACGGCCCGCACCTGCCATTTGCGCCCACCCCAAACACGGGAAAAACACCTCAAATCTGATGAATTCCGGCGGTTTTTTGAGGTTTGGTGAAGACTTATCCACCACCTCCGGGACGTGCTTATGATGCTGTCCGGTTCATGAGTTCGGGCTCCGGCGCTGATGATGTGCGCAAGCCCTTTAAGTGGTGAAAATCCGATGCAAACGGGCAGGAGCAGAAAACGCCAAATGGCGCCAGATCGGCCGCAACCCCAGCAAATTCGCGGGGTAAAAGTGGCGCGGGGGGCGCGCCGCCCGCTACTCCGCCGCCTGGATCGACGCGGCCTGTCCAGTCGGCGTGCACCGGCGCCGCACGGCGTCCATCACTGGCGCCATAATATGTTCGGGCAGGGCGGCGCTGACATCGCTCATCTCGGGCGGGGTCCAGAAAAAGCCGCTCGGGTTGTGATCGCCCGTGCGCTGCACCGGCGCCAGCTCAATCTCGCCATAAATGTCGGAGACGATCTTGCTGAAATTTTTCGTCGCCGTGCTGCGGTCCCAGTCCACAAACAGATCGGGCAGGTCCTCCGCATAAGGACCGTCAAGAAAGCCGCGCATGCGGACAACACGTTTGGCGATGGGCAGGCCGGTGTCGGCGTTCTTGAAGGTCATGACGGCGTCGGTGATCTCCTTGATCACTGCGTCATAATCGGCGCCGGGTTCGACGATGCCGTGTTTTTCGCGGCCTTTGACGTTGAGGCGGACAGCGCCGGAATTGTCATTATGGGGAACGGCGAAAAAGCGGCGGCGCGCGAAGTCATTGACGGCGACTTTCCGGCGCACGGCCCGCGCGAGCGGCGCCAGCCTGCGGCGCAGGCCCAGCGGCACCAGCGAGTGAAAGCTTTTCTTGGCGGTTTCCGCAACGGTCGGCGGCGCCTCGACGCCCCAGTCGATGCGCCGGAGGATTTCCTCCATCGCCGAATTGGCGCTGATCAGCGCCTCCATGCCGGGCCCGCCATAGGCGAAGAGTTGCGCGTCGGGGCCCGCCGCCTCGATAATCTTTCCGATCGCCGCGTCGAGACGGCGATAGCATTCCGACAGGGGTTTTTTGATGATGCGGGCGATTTCCGGATCATAGGATTCATGGGTTTCATCTTCGAGATGATAAAGATGATGGCCGACATCATGCACATCCGAAAAACAGGAGATGAACATATCCCAGTCATGATCGCGTAATTGCGCGCAGCAGAATTCGGTTTTGCTAATGATGCGGTTGAAGAGGTGGTGGAGATACTCGCCGATTTCCTCCGCGGTTTCTCTCGGCTTCAATTCAAAGCCGCCGCCGATGGGATCGCCCTTGAAAAATTTGGCGCCTTCTTCGGCGAGCGATTGCGGATGCCAGATCGTCCCCGTCAGCGGGTCATGGCCGAGCCAGTTGTCCACCAGGTGGCCGTTGCGCATGGGCTTTGGCTGCATCCGGTGCCAGTCGACAACCGCGACGCGATAACCTTCGTCGTCGAGGCGGTTCCAGAAAGGGGTGATGTCGCGAATGGAGGATTCATGGTTCGGCAGGATGTCATAGGTGTCCGGCTTGAACTGCATGAAAAAATAGTGGCCGTGATGGCCGATGCCGGCGCCGATGGAGGCGCTGTTCCAGAACTGCGCAGCGCCCTGGGCCGCGTCATTCTCGATCGCGTGGACGGCCGCCTGATCCCTGATGCGTTTGAAATTGGGCAGATCTCCGGCCTCGATCAGCGAGTCCATGAAAGCCGGATCCGCCCCGTCAAAGCCAAACATCAGTATTTTCGCCGGCATAATTCTCCTCGAGCCCTGTTTTGCGATCCTTGAAAGATACAAAGCAGCAAAAAACCTGCCACGGACGCCATGATTAACAAAGAAAGGCGGCGCGTCTAGGGACGGGGCGGGATGCGGCGGACACAGGCGAGGATTGGCGCGGTGACGTCTTTCGGGCGCGCCACCGCAGCGTCGGCGAAAGCCGGGGGCGCCCAGAAAAAGCCAAGCGGGCTGTGATCGCCCGTGCGCGCATGATGGGTGACGTCGACCTCGCCGAGGGACGGGGAGACGAGTTTAGTAAAGTCGCCATGGGTGTCGGTGCGGTCCCATTCGATAAACACATCGGGGAGGAGGTCGCGATAAGGCCCGTCAAATTCTTTCGATGTGTCGACGACGCGGCTAACGATAGAGCGCCCCGTTTCAGGGTTAATGAAAGAGGAAACGCCTTCGCGGATTTCTTCAATCACGGACTGATATTCATTGCCGGGCGCGACGGTTCCGAATTTCTCGCGCCCCTTGAGGTTGATGCGAACAGCGCCGGCATTGTCATTATGCGGAACAGCGAAAAAGCGCCGCCCCTCATAGGCGTTTTTGGCGAGGCGGCGGCGCGCCCATCGCGCAAGCGGCGCAACATAGCTGCGCAAGGATTGCGGGATCAGCGAGTGATAGGTTTTCTTCGCGCTTTCCGCTGTCGTCAGCGGCGCCGCGTAACCAACATCGACGCGCCGCACGATTTCATCGAAGGCGTCATTGGCGCTGATGAATTTCTCCATGCACGGCCCGCCCAGCAGGAAGATATTCGCGTCTTCGCCGGCGGCTGACATGATCGCGCCAATCGCCTTGTCGAGGCGGCGGTAACATTCCGTCAGCGGCTTGCCGAGGGCGGCGGCGACTTCCTGATCGTGAAGGCTGTGCAGGTCATCTTCCACTTCCATGTAGTAGTGGCCGATATTATGCGCTTCGGAGAGGCAGGCGACGTAAAAATCATATTCCTTCTCGCGAAGCTGGTCGGCGAAAAAGGACGTCTTGATGTCTACGCGCTTGAAGACCCGGTCGAGGAATTCCTGCATGGCGGCGGCGCCCTCGCGCGGCTGGCTCGCGAATCCTTCCGCGATTGGGTCGCTGTCGGCGTATCGCGCCGTCTCCTTCTGCAATTCAGGCGGATGAAAGACGGTGTGGGTCAGCGGCTCATGGGCGAACCAGCGATGCAACACCTCGCCGTGGGTCAGCGGGGTGACCGGCATTTCGTACCAGTCGACGACAGCCCCGCGATAGCCTTCCCCGTCGAGCTGCTTCCAGAAAGGGGTGACCGCAGGCAGGGGAAAATGGGGCTCGGAGATGACGGCGTAGCTCTCCGGATCGAATTGGAGGTAGAAGTAATGGCCGTGATGGGCGGGGTTCTCGCCAATGGCCGCCGACGTCCAGAACTGGACGTTGCCTTGGCCAAGGTCGTTTTCAAACTCAAACGTCGCCGACCTTTCCTTCAGGCGGTGGAAATTGGGCAATTCGCCGGCGGCGATCATCCGGTCGATCAGACGATGATCTGCGCCGTCCAGGCCTATAATGAGGGTTTTTGCGCCCATTTATCGGTGCTCCGTCAAGGGTTGCCTGTTTTCGCTGATACGGCGTTGATAACCAGTAAATCCTGCGACGCCAGGCG